>PQAI01000280.1 GCA_003105245.1 Betaproteobacteria bacterium
ACCGGGGCGGGCCGTGGCGGTGGCGGTGCGATCTCGACCGGCGGCGCAATGGGCGCCGCGGGCGCGACCGTGCCGCTTTCCTGGAGCATGGGCGAGGGGACGACGGGCGCGCGCGCGCGTGCGCGCCGCGGCGCCTCGATGCGCGGCGCCTCGATGACCGGCGTCTCTATCCTCGGGGCGGCGGACGATTCCGGAACCGGCGTCCAGTCGATGGCGGGAACGGGGATCTTCGGAACCTCGGTTCGCACCGGATCGATGCGCGGCGCGGGCGCCACCTCCGGCGGCGGCGCGGTGGCGGGCACGATCGGCGCGAGCGGCGCGGGGGCCGGGATGTCCACGACGCGCGGCGCCTCGAGGTCGGGCTCCTCGCGGCGCGCCTCGGGCCTTGCCGGCGGCGGAGGCGGCGGTGCCGCCTCGCGCTTGCGCTCGCGCTTCTCGAGGAGCTGCGCGCCCGGAAGCTGAAGCGACTCGCCGCGATCCATGCGCAGGCCGATCCCCGAATCGAGGAGGGGGCCGCGGATCGTCACGTCGAGCGTTCCCCACATCGCGCGTCCCTCGCGGGAGCTGCCCGCCGGGCTGCCGAAGAGCAGGATGAAGAGCGCGTGCAGGGCCATCGACAGCACCACGAACTGCGCGAGCGACGGCCGCGAGGCGTCGCGCCGGCCGCGGCCCGGGGGCGGCGGGGGCGCCGGAAGGCGGGGCTCCAGGCGGCGGGAGGCGGCGGAAGGCAAGGCGCAGGCGGTTCGAGGGGGGCCGAACCGAGAGCATATTGCATCCCCGCCCCCCGGTGCCGGGCGGCCGCGCGCCTACTCGTCCTCCGGTTGCCGGCGCCTCAGGTGCATGAGAACTCCTCCGGCCAGGATGGCGACCGAGGCGGCCAGGATCCACAGGGACGCCGGCCGCTCGAGAAAGATCCCGAAGGAGCCGCGCGAGATCGTCAGGGTTTGTCTGAGCGACTGCTCCGCCAGGGGGCCCAGCACCAGCGCCAGCACCAGCGCCGCGGGCGAGTAGCCGTGCAGCTTCATGAAGAAGCCGACGAGGCCCGCCACGAACATGAGTCCCGTCTCGATGAGGCTGCCGTTCACGCTGTAGGTGCCGATGGTGCAGACGAGGATCACGGCGGGCGCCAGGATGCGGTAGGGCACCTTGATCATCTGCACGAAGAGCGGGATGGCCCAGATGTTGAGGGCGAGCAGGGCCACGTTGCCGAGGTACATGCTGGCGATGAGTCCCCAGGCGAACTCGGGCTTCTGGGTCATGAGGAGCGGCCCCGGCGTGAGCCCCCACATGAGGAACGCCGCGAGSAGCACCGCCGTCGAGGCCGAGCCCGGCAGTCCCAGGGAGAGCAGCGGCACCATCGCCCCGGACGAGGCCGCGTTGTTGGCCGCCTCCGGGCCCGCCAGGCCCGCCATCGCGCCCTTGCCGAACTTCTCCGGCGTGGGCGAGAGCGTCTTCTCGATCGAGTACGACATGAGCGAGGCGATGGTCGCGCCCGCGCCCGGGATGACGCCGATGACGAATCCCAGCACCGAGGCGCGCAGGATGGCCCAGCGCGTCTCGATGTAGTCGCGCCAATCCGGCCAGAAGCGCTTCTCCTTCTGGTACTGGACGATGCCGCCCGCCTCCGTGAGGTGCATCCCCTGGTAGAAGGCGTAGTAGAGCTCGCCCAGGCCGAACAGGCCGATGGCGATGGGGATGAAGTCGATGCCGCCGATCATCTCGGCCGACCCGAAGGTGTAGCGCGTCTGGCCCGTGTCGAGGTCGACGCCCACCGTGCCCAGCGCGAAGCCCACGAGGGCCGAGATGACGCCGTAGCGCCAGTTGCCGTCGATCATCACGATGAGCGTCATGAGCCCCATCATGACCAGCAGGAAGAAYTCMGGCGGGCCGAAGCTGCGGGTCACCWGCGCGAAGAGCGGSGCGAACACCGTGATCAGCACGACGCCGATGGTGCCGCCGATGAACGACGCCACCGCCTGCATGACCAGCGCCGGCCCGGCTCGCCCCTGCTGCGCGAGGGGATAGCCGTCGAAGGTGCTCGCCACGCTCGCGGACTCGCCCGGCGTGTTGAGCAGGATCGAGGTGATCGTGCCGCCGTACATCGAGCCGTAGTAGATCGCCGAGAGCATGATGATGGCGCCGGCCGGATCCATCCCGTAGGTGATGGGGAGCAGGATCGCGATTCCCGCGGCCGGGCCGAATCCCGGGATGATGCCCACCACCATGCCCATCATGACGCCGGCGAAGAGGAAGGCGAGGTTGACCGGGGTGACGGCGACCGAGAGCCCCAGCAGCAGGTTGGAGAAGATGTCCATCAGAAGGGCAGCGGCAGCAGGCCCGCCGGCATCGAGGCCCGGAGCCACACCGCGAACACCACCTGGAGGAAGGCCGGCAGGAGGATGGAGACGAGGGCGTTCTGCAGGTGGCGGCGGGGATTGAGCACCCACAGCGAGGCGGCCATGAACGCGATCATCGACAGGAGTCCCCCGAGCAGCTCCAGCAGCACGACGAACGCCCCGGACAGCGCCGCGAGCACGGCCGCACTCTTCCAGCCGGGCGACAGCGCCTCGCCGTCCGGCTGCCGCCGGATGTCCAGGTACAGGCTCAGCACGCACATGGCCACGAGGGACACGCCGATGATGCGCGGCATGAACCCGGGACCGAGGCGCCCCGCCGAGGAGAGGTAGCTCAGCTCGGCGAAGGCGACCCAGGTGTAGCCGGCGGCGAGGAACAGGATCGCGAGGAGGAACCCCGCTCGCAGCGTGCGCGCGCCCGGCATGCGTCCGCCGCTACTTGATGGCGCCCGACTTCTTCAGGATGTCGCCGAACGTCGTCTGCGTCCTCAGCAGGAAGGCGCGGAAGTCCTCGCCGTAGAGGACGTTCTCGGTCAGGAGCTGCTTCTCGATGTAGTCCTTCCACTCGGGCGTCTCGACGACCTTCTTCATCGCCGCGATCCACCAGTCCTGCGCCTCCTTGGGAACGTCGGGAGGCATCACCAGCCCGCGCGGCATGGAAATGCCCAGGTCGTGGCCCAGCTCGGCCAGCGTCGGAATGTTGCCCAGCGCCTTCGGCGTCTTCTTGCCGGTGAAGGCGATCGCGCGCACGTCGCCCGACTGCAGCAGGCCCAGCACCTCGCCGGGGTTCGACATCGCCGCGTCGAGCGCGCCCGACAGCAGCGCCGTCACGAGCTCGCCCTGCTTGTTGAACGCCACGTACTCGAACTTGAACCCGGCCCGCTCCGACAGGAGCTTGGGCACGATGAACTCGACGTTGACCGTGCCGATGCCGCCGATGGAAGGCGGCTTCGCCTTGGCCTGGGCGACGAACTCCTGGAAGGTCCGGATCTTCGACTTGCCGTTCACCAGGATCACGGCGTCGTCGGAGGCGAGGAGCGCGATCGGGGTGAAGCTCGTCGCCTTCCACGGCGTGTCGGCCTGCAGCGGCGTGGTGATGAGGCTGCCGCTCGTCGAGGTGATGTGGTAGGGGTTGCCCTTCTGGCTGAAGACGTAGCCCCAGCCCTTGGCCCCGCTGCCCCCGGCGCGGTTCTCGGGGACGATCTTGTCGGGATAGAGCTTGTACTTCTCCAGGATGGAGATGATGGTGCGGGTCATGATGTCGTTGCCGCCGCCCGGCCCGAAGGCGATCGTCCAGTCGAGCTTCTTGCTCGGGTACTTGTCCTGCGCCGATGCCGGCGCGCCCGCCAGCACGGCGATGGCCAGCACCGCCGTCAGCAGCGCGCGCGGGAACCCCTGGTAGGCGCCATGGATGGTCACGTTCGTTTCCTCCTCGTTATTTGGATGACGAATCACAGCAGCGGGCGGCGCGAATAACCCCGCGTCGGGGGTTCGCGTAACCGGTCCATCATAGGTTCGCGGGCAGCACGGGGCAAGCGCGGCCGCGGCGTTCGACGTCATTGCAATTCCGTTCGTTTGGCTCCCACAATTCCCGGTTGGACGATCCTGACGCGCAATTTTTCCGCGGCGCGAACGCGCCGGCCCAAAAAGAAAGGAAGCMACGCCATGGCCGAAATCCCCCGCCTCAACGGCGCCATCCGCGCGCTCGAGCAGGGCAAGCCCGCCTTCGTCACCTTCTCGCCGCCCGAGGTCGGCATGGCCCAGGCGATCAACGCGGCGCCCTACGACGCGGTGGTCTTCGAGATGGAGCACAACCCCTACGACATCCAGCTCCTTCGCGACTGCATGCAGTACATGCTCGACCGCCGGAAGATCGCGACCTCGGGCAGCATCGTGCCGCCGGTGGCGCCGATGGTGCGCATCCCCGCCAACGGCGGCGAGATGAACCAGTTCCTCGCCAAGCAGGTGCTCGACATCGGCGTCTACGGTGTGGTCTGGCCGCACGTGAGCACGGTGGAGGAGGCGCGCAACGCGGTCGCCGCGTGCCGCTATCCGCGCCCGCCCTCGGCGCCCTTCTACGAGCCCGCGGGCATCCGCGGCGACGCGCCCAAGCACGCGGCGCCCTACTGGGGGCTCACCGCGCAGGAGTACTACCAGCGCGCCGACGTGTGGCCCCTCAACCCCAAGGGCGAGATCCTGGTCGTGATCCAGTGCGAGGAAGCGAAGGCGATCAAGAACCTGCCGAAGATGCTCAAGGAGGTGCCGGGGATCGGCTGCGTCCTGATCGGGGAGGGCGACCTCTCGCAGGACCTGGGCTTTCCGCGCCAGTACGAGCACCCGACCGTCGCCGGCGCGATCGACGAGATCCTCGCCATCTGCAAGGAGCACGGCGTGGTGTGCGGCCATCCCCACGCCGACGCGAAGAACGTCGAGGCGCTGGTGGCCAAGGGCTACCGCTTCCTGATGACCCTTCCGACGCTGTCCTTCGGCGGGCTCGAGAAGGGCCTCAAGGCCTCCGGCCGGGCGCCGGCCTGACGCGATACCGCTCACCGGGGAGTGCACGACATGCAAGGGGAAAAGACTTCGGGGGCGGGCGACCTCACCGGCCGGCTCGCGGCGTACATGGTCGCCTCGCGCGATCGCGAGCTGCCGGAAAACGTCCTGCGCGACGCGAAGCACCGCATCCTGGACTCCGTGGCGGCCGTCGTCTCCGGATCGGCGCTGCCGCCCGGCGTGATGGCCACGCGGTTCATCCGCACGCAGGGCGGCACGCCCGAGGCCTCGGTGCTCGCGAGCGACATCCGGACCACCGCCATCAACGCGGCGCTGGCGAACGGGATGCTCGCGCACGCGGACGAGTCCGACGACTTCGAGCCGACCACCAAGGCGCATCCCGGCTCGTCGATCGTGCCGGCCGCCCTCGCGATGGCGGAGAAGGACCACCGGCCGGGCATGGAGATGATCCGCGCCGTGGCGCTGGGCTACGACGTGGGCGTGCGCTTCCTGCTGGCGCTCGGGCCCGACCACGTCCGCGGCACGCATCGCGGGGCCGAGCCCTACGGGGCCGCGATGGGGTCCATGGCGGCGGCGGCCTCGCTCGCGCGGCTGGACGAGACGCGGATGCGCCACGCCATTTCCTACGGGGCGCAGCAGGTCTCGGGA
>PQAI01000281.1 GCA_003105245.1 Betaproteobacteria bacterium
TCCAAGGAGGAGGCCGACCGCGAACGCAAGCGACTGGAGGCGGCCTTCGCGGAGAAGCTCGAGACCGAGCGCGAGGCGATGCGGCGCGAGGCGAGGGACCGGATCGCGGCCGCGGAGAAGGCGGCGCAGGCCGCTGCGGCACGGCCTGCCGCCGATTTTCCCGCGCCCGCTCCCGCGCCGGTGCCCGCGCCCGCCGCGGCGGCGGCGCCTGCCGAGCCCGCGGCCGATCCGGCCCAGGAAGCGGTGCTGCTCTCCATGGCGGCCGACGTGCTCGACTCGAAGCTCAAGCCGGTGCCCGACGCGGTGGCGCGCGCCCTGGAGCCGCCGSCGCGCCAGSCCGGCGACCGCTGGGTCTTCCTGCGCGAGATCCGCGACGGCGAGGCGCTGACGCGCCGCAACTACCTCACCCAGTCGATCACTGCCGCCGACGCGAACGGCTACGAGCTCGAAGCCAGCGACTCCGACATCCCSCTGCGCTTCGACCGCGAGGGAAACCTCTACTCGATGCCCTCGCCGACRGGCSCCGGCACGCTCGTCTTCGATCCCGTGGACCCGCGTTTCCGCTTCCCGCTCAAGCCGGGCGACTCCTGGACGGCCAACTCCCGCGAGGTGTTTCCCCAGTTCGTGAAGCAGGCCGACAACCGCGTCACGGTCCTGGGCTGGGAGAGCGTCACGGTGCCGGCGGGCACCTTCCAGGCCCTCAAGGTGAGCAAGGTCTCGAACAAGGCGTGGTCGCCCTTTCCGGGGCAGAGCCTCACCTCGAAGCGCCTCACGCACTGGTGGTACGTGCCGGCGCTGCGCAACTTCGCGCGCTACGAGGCGCTCGAGGTCGACCAGCGCGGCCAGGTCCTCGTCGACCAGACCTGGGAGCTCGACAGCTTCAAGCTCAACTAGGGCCGGCGCACCGGCCCTAGCGGCCCAGGGGCAGCGCGGTCGTCTCCTTCACCTGCTCGAGCACGAAGCTCGACTTCACGTCGATCACGCCGGGGTGCCTGAGGAGCGAGTCCATCACGAAGCGCGAGAAGTGCGCGAGGTCCTCGACGTGCACGCGCAGGAGGTAGTCCATGTCGCCCGTGGTGGCGTGGCAGGCGGCGACCTCGGGCCAGTCGCGGCAGGCCTTCGCGAACGCGTCCGTGGGCATGCGCCCGCGCTTCTCGAGCTTCACCGTGACGAAGGCGAGGAGCCCCAGGCCGACCTTCGCCGGGTCCAGGAGCGCCGCGTAACCGCGGATCACGCCCGCCTCCTCGAGCGCGCGCACGCGCCGCAGGCAGGCGCTGGGCGAGAGCGCCACGCGCTCTGCGAGCTCGAGGTTGGTCATCCGGCCGTCCTTCTGCAGCAGCTCGAGGATCCTGCGGTCCGTCTTTCCCAGGGCGGTGCCGGTCATTGTGGTGTCCCGTGCGGTGATTGACGCAATATTATTGCGCAATCCCGCGTAACAGCCGGCATTTCTGAAATCCTGTTGCGGCGGTCGCGGCGTACAATGCGCCGTTTCCCGGAAAGCCCGCCCCAGGAGGCCGCCATGACCGAGCCCGACCGCGCCGCCAATCCCATGGGCACCGACGGCTTCGAGTTCGTCGAGTACACCGCCCCGGATCCCCTGCTGCTCGGCGCGCTCTTCGAGCAGCTCGGCTTCACGCTCGTGGCGCGGCACCGCTCGAAGGACGTCGCGCTCTACCGCCAGGGGGGCGTCAACTTCATCGTGAACCGCGAGCCCGACGGCTTCGCGCAGTCGTTCGCGCGCGTGCACGGCCCGTCGGCGTGCGCCTTCGCCATCCGCGTGAAGGACGCGGCGAAGGCGTGGCAGCGCGCGCTCGAGCTGGGCGCCAGGCCCCACCACGGGCCCGTGGGACCCATGGAGCTCAACATTCCCGCCATCCAGGGCATCGGCGGAAGCCTCATCTACCTGGTCGACCGCTACCCCGGCAACGGCTCGGGCCTTTCCATCTACGACGTGGACTTCGTGCCGGTGGACGGCGTGGCGCAGCACCCGGCGGGCGCGGGGCTCACCGAGGTGGACCACCTCACCCACAACGTCTACGCCGGCCGCATGGGCGTGTGGGCGGAGTTCTACGAGAAGCTCTTCGCCTTCCGCGAGATCCGCTACTTCGACATCAAGGGAAGGAAGACGGGGCTCACCTCGCGCGCGCTCACCAGCCCCTGCGGCAGGATCCGCATCCCCATCAACGAGCCCAGCGACCGCAAGAGCCAGATCCAGGAGTACCTCGACGCCTACCACGGCGAGGGCATCCAGCACATCGCGCTCGCCACGGCCGACATCCACGCCACCGTCGAGGCGCTGCGGCTGCGCGGCGTGCGCTTCCTCGACACCCCCGACAGCTACTACGACCGCGTCGACGCGCGCGTTCCGGGCCACGGCGAGGACCTGGCGAGGCTGCGGGCCAACCGCATCCTCATCGACGGCGAGGGCCTCGACAAGGAYCGCCGCGAGGACAAGCTGCTGCAGATCTTCACCGAGACGGTGATCGGCCCGATATTCTTCGAGATCATCCAGAGGAAGGGMAACCAGGGCTTCGGCGAGGGCAACTTCCAGGCGCTGTTCGAGTCGATCGAGGCGGAGCAGATCGCGAGGGGCGTTGTGTGAGTGATGCATGCAAAACCCGGTCAACGCCGATGAGCGCCGATGCCACGCCGATTGCCGCCGATGAAAAGCCCTGGAGGGCTCGAACCGAAAATGGCTGAGGAACTCAGGTACCTGTCGGGGTTCGGGGCGCACCACGAGACCGAGGCGGTGGCGGGGGCGCTGCCGCGCGGGCAGAACTCGCCGCAGAAGGTGGCGCACGGGCTGTACGCGGAGCAGCTCTCGTTCACGGCGTTCACGGCGCCGCGCGCGCAGAACCTGCGCTCGTGGCTGTACCGGCGCCGGCCGAGCGCGATGCACCCGGCTTTCCGTCGCGTCGAGGACGGGCTCCTGCGCACCGCGCCCTGCCGCGAGGCCGATGCCGGGCCCAACCGGCTGCGCTGGGCGCCGATGGCGATGCCGCGCAAGGCGACCGACTTCGTCGCCGGCCTCGTCACGCTGGCCACCAATGGCGACGCGAGGATGCAGGCGGGCGTC
>PQAI01000282.1 GCA_003105245.1 Betaproteobacteria bacterium
GTGCACGTGGACGACGACGGCCCGGGCATCGCGCCCGAGGACCGCGAGCGCCTCTTCGAGCCCTTCATCCGCGCCGAGCCGGGCAGGGAGCGCGAGACGGGCGGCGTGGGCCTGGGGCTCGCCATCGTGAGGAGCGTGGCGGAGTGGCACGGCGGCGGCGCCAGCATCGCCACCTCGCCCCTGGGCGGGGCGCGCGTGTCTATTTCCTGGTAGAGCGGGGCTTTCGCGCCGCGGGCTTCTTCACGGCGGGCTTCTTGGCGGCGGGCTTCTTCACGGCCGGCTTCCTTCCCGCGGGCTTCTTCGCCACCGGTTTTCCGCCACGGGGCCTCTTCTCCGGCGGCGCCTTCGGGACCGGCTGCTTCGCGAGCCAGTGCTCGAACTCCGCGGCGGGCATCGGCGGGCAGGCGAGGTAGCCCTGGAAGGAGGCGCAGCCCTGCTCGCGCAGGAAGGCGAGCTGCGAGGGGCGCTCCACGCCCTCGGCCACGACCTCCAGCCCCAGGCCGCGCGCGAGCCCCGTCACGGCCGCCACGATCGCGGCGCCGCCGCCTTCGGTGGCCTGCCGCTTGCCGCCGTTGATGTCGGCCACGAAGGACTTGTCGATCTTGAGCGTGTCCACCGGCAGGTGGCGCAGGTGCGAAAGGCTCGAGAACCCGGTGCCGAAGTCGTCGATCGCGATGCGGAAGCCCATGCGGCGCAGCCTCCTCAGCACCAGGCTCACGCCCTCGACGTCGCGCACCATGCTCGTCTCGGTGATCTCGAGGGTGAGCCAGTTGGGCGCGCAGCCCGCCTTGGCGAGGATCGACTCGAGCTCGGCAACGATCGTGGAATCGCGCAGCTGGCTCGCCGAGAGATTCACGCTGACCGAGAACGGCCCTCGCCCTTCGGCGTTCCAGGCGGTGGCCTGCCGCGCGGCGGCCTCGAAGACCCAGTGGCCGAGCTCGCGCATGAGTCCCGCCTCCTCGGCCACGGGGATGAAGGTGGGGGGCAGCACCACGCCGCGCCCCGGGTCGTTCCAGCGCACGAGCGCCTCGACGTGCGAGACGCGGCCCGAGACCACGTCGAGGATGGGCTGGTAGTAGAGCTCGAACTCGCGGTTGCGGATGGCGCGGCGCAGCGCCGCCTCCAGCCCCAGGCGCTGGTCGCGCCGCTGCGCGAGCGAGCGCGAGAAGGCGCGGTAGCTGTTCCGGCCGAGCTCCTTGGCGTGGTACATCGCGGCGTCGGCGTTCTTGAGCAGCGTCTCGGCGTCGGCGCCGTCCTCGGGGTAGACGGCGTAGCCCAGGCTCGCGCTCACCTGCACGTCGTGGCCCTCGATGGCGAAGGGACGCAGGACCTCGTCGAGGATCTTCTGCGCCACGCGGTCGGGGCCGCCGTCGCTTTCCAGGTCCTCGAGCACGATGACGAACTCGTCGCCGGAGATGCGCACCAGCAGGTCCGACTGGCGCAGCGTGGCCCGGATGCGCCGCGCAAGGCTCTTCAGCAGCTCGTCGCCCACCTTGTGGCCGAGCGTGTCGTTCACGTCCTTGAAGTGGTCGAGGTCGAGGAAGAGCGCGGCCACGCCGTTCCCCGAGCGCTGCGCGCGCGCGAGCGCCGCCGAGAGGCGGTCGCCGAGCACGAGCCGGTTGGGCAGGCCCGTGAGGCCGTCGTGGGTGGCCATGAACTGCAGGCGCTCCTCGGCCTGGATGCGCGTGGAGACGTCCTGCGCGAAGGACAGGATCGACACCAGGCGGCCCTCGGAATCGCGCAGCGCCGAGTTGTGCCACTCCACCCAGATGACGGAGCCGTCCTTGCGGTAGTTGCGGTTGAGGTGCGAGGCCTGCGACTCGGGTCCCTCGATCAGGCGCCGGAACATCGCCTCGACGGCCGCCTTGTCGTCCTCGAAGACCAGGCGCCAGTCCCACAGCGCGCGGCCCAGGGCCTCGTCGGCGCTCCAGCCGAAGAAGGACTCGGCGTTGCCGGACCAGCGCACGACCCGCAGCGACGGGTCGAACTCCACCACCGCGAGCGGCGTGCCCTCGACGTGGGCCGAGAGCACGGAGTGGGCGCGGCGAAGCTCCTCCTCGACGGCCTTCTGCTCGTGGATGTCGCTCGAGGTGGCGTAGTAGCCGATCACGCGGCCGGCGGCGTCCTTGCGCGGCGTGTAGCGGATGGTCATCCAGCGGTTGCGGCCGTCGGCGTAGGAGATGAGGCGCTCCTGGCTCACGATCTCGCCCTCGAACACGCGCTTCAGGTAGGGGGCGAGGCGCTGGTGGCGCTCGCGGCCCAGGACCTCGAGGACCGTGTGCCCGATCACCTTCTCGTTGGGCAGGCCCACGTAGTCGAGGAGGGCGTCGTTCACGTAGCGGTAGACCTGGTCCGCGTCCACGTAGGCCATGGGCGTGGGGATCGAGTCGATCACCTGGCGAAGCTCGCGCTCCTTGTCCTCCAGGGAGGCGCGCACCGCCATGAGGTCGTGGATGTCCGTGGACACGACGTAGAAGCCCAGCACGCGGCCGGCGTCGTCCTTGCGCGGCGTGAGGCGCACGCGCACCCAGCGCTTGCCGCCCGTGGTGGCGTGGCGCACCTCGCGCTCGTAGACCACCTCCTCGCCCGCGCAGACGCGGTCGAAGCCGGGCTGCAGCAGTGCCAGCTCCTCGGGGCCGTAGACGTCCTTCGGGAACTTGCCGAGCAGGAACTCGCGGGTGAAGCCGCGGGTCGTGAGGAACAGGTTGTTCACGAAGGTGCAGCCGCGCTCGAGGTCCACGTAGACGATGGCCTCGGGGATGTTCTCGGCGAAGAATCGAAGCTCCTCCTCCCGGGCGCGCAGCTGCTCCTGGGCGCTCTTGAGCTCCTGCACGTCGTGGCCCACCACGTACATGCCGCGCACCTTGCCGTCCGGGCCGCGGTCGGGGACGGCGCGCCCGAGGATCCAGCGCTTCCCGCCCGAGGGCAGGACCATCTCGCGCTCGTAGGTGGCCGTCTCGCCGGCCATCACGCTGCGCACCATCGGGGCGAGCTCGTCGGCGGCCTTCTGGCCGAGGACTTCCGCGGCCGTGCGGCCGATGATCTCCTCGCGGGTCTTGCCGCGCACCTCCGCGAAGGTGCGGTTCACGAAGACGTAGCGGCGGTGGGTGTCGAGGTACGCGATGGAGACCGGGACGTTGTCGGTGAAGAGGCGCAGCTTCGCCTCCTGCTCCTCGACGCGCTCCTGCGCGAGCTTCACCTCGTGGATGTCGGTGCCGACGATGTAGTAGCCGGCGAAGGCGCCGTCCTCGCCCATGTGCGGCTCGAGCCGGACCTGGATCCAGCGCTTCTCGCCGCCGGGGGGGCCGGCCAGGCGCTCGTAGGCGCACGCCTCGCCGCGCCGCAGCCGCTCCACGAAGGGCGTGAAGTACTGCTCCGCGTCCTCGCCCAGCACCTCCGAGACCGTGCGCCCGACGATCTCGCGGGCCGGCGCGCCGCGGATGCGCTCGAAGGTCTTGTTCACGAACTCGTAGCGGAAGGTCGGGCCCACGAAGGCGATGGCCTCCGGGATGTTCTCGGCGTAGAAGCGAAGCTGGCGCTCCTGCCTTTCCAGGGCCTCGCGCAGCCGCTTGTCGTCGTCGATGTCGATCATCACGGAGAAGATCCCGTGGACGCGGCCCTCGACCACGTCGGGCATCAGCGTCACGCGCACCCAGCGCTGCTCGCCGCGGCCGTTGCGGCCGAGGCGCTCGTAGACCACCTTCTCGCCGGAGAGCGCCCGGTCGAGGAGCGGGCCGACCTTTTCCAGCACCGCGGGCGGGTAGATCTCCGCGAGGCTGCGGCCCACCACGTTCTGGAGGTTGATCTCGCGCGGCCAGTCGGGGCCGGGCGAATTGGCGAAGCGGAAGCGCTTGTCGGCGCCGATGTAGGCCATCGGCACGCCGACGTTGTCCATGATGAGCTGCAGCTCGCGCGTGCGGGCGAGCAGCGACTCCTTGAGGCGGTAGTCCTCCTCGATATCCATCAGGACGACCAGCGCGCCGCGCACCGCACCCGTCTCGTCCTTGTCCGGGATCATGTGGCCGCGGATGCGGCGCGTCTCGCGCCCCGGCCAGAGGGCCTCGCGCTCGTAGGTGACCGCCTCCCCCGCCCACGCCCGCCGAAGCAGCGGCCAGCTCTGTTCCAGGATCTCCGGCGGGGCGAGGTCCGCCATGTTCCTGCCGACCATGGAATCGGGCGTGAACCCGGCCCAGGATGCGCTGTGCGCGTTGGCGAAGCGGATGACGCCGGCGCAGTCGATGTAGGTGACCGGGAAGCCGATCGTGTCGGTGATGAGGGCGAGCTGCCTCTCGCGCGCGGCCGTGGCGGCTTCCGCGTCCTTGAGGTGCTGGATCGGCATCAGGTACACGGCGGCGCCGAGCACCTCCCGCTCGCCGCGAATGGGCATGTAGTGCGCCCTCACCCACTTGCCCATGTTGGGCCCGTTCCGGGTGACGCGGTCGAAGACGATCGTCTCGCCGGCCAGGGCCCGGGCGAGCGCCTTGCGGCGGTCGTCGTCGGGCAGGTCGGCGAAAAGCTGCGCCAGGGTGCGCCCGATGAACTCGCCCGGGACCTTCCCGAAGTATTCGGCGTAGTCCCCGTTGGCGTAGCGGTAGCGCAGTTCCTGGTCGATCACGCAGGCCGGGATCTCGATRAGGTCCAGCCCCGGCCGCAGTTCGGCCAGGCGGATGTCGAGGGCGTCTGAGCCGCCGGTGGAGGGGGGGGCCATCGAAGTTGCTTCTTGTTTTAACGCGAGTTTACGGGGACTGCTGCATTGTCCCAAGGCCCGGCGGTAAACTTCCACGGAATACTCCGCTTTGGCCGTTTCAGCTGTAACGGCCCACCCCCCCTTCCCGCCGACCTCCCCATGAACCTCCATCGACTCCTGCAGGAACGCGAGGCCGCCTCGCGCCCCGTCCGCGTCGTCCTCATCGGCGCCGGCAAGTTCGGCTCCATGTACCTGTCGCAGGCGAGGCGCACCCCGGGGATCCACCTGCTGGCGGTGGCGGACCTGGCGCCGGACCGGGCCAGGGCCTCGCTCCTGCGCGTGGGGTGGGAGGCCGGCCGGCTGGGGGCCTCCAGCCTGGACGACGCGGCCAGGTCGCGCACCACTTTCATCACCGACGACGCAACCGCCGCCATCGCCCACCCGGCCACGGAGGTGGTGATCGACGCCACSGGCAGCCCCTCKGCCGGCATCCGCCACGTGCTCRCCTGCTGCGCGGCCGGCAAGCACATCGTGATGGTGAACGTGGAGGCCGACGCGCTCGCCGGCCCSMTCCTCGCSCGCATGGCGAGGCAGGCGGGMATCGTCTAYTCGCTCGCCTACGGCGACCAGCCCGCGCTCATCTGCGAGCAGGTGGACTGGGCGCGCGCCGCGGGCTTCGAGGTGATCGCCGCCGGCAAGGGCACCAAGTACCTGCCGGCCTACCACGCCTCCACCCCCGAGACGGTGTGGGGCCACTACGGCTTTTCGCCGGAAATGGTCGCCAAGGGCGACTTCAACGCGCAGATGTTCAATTCCTTCCTCGACGGCACCAAGAGCGCCATCGAGATGGCGGCGGTGGCCAACGCCACCGGGCTTCGCGCGGCACCCGGCGGGCTGGAATTCCCGCCCTGCGGCGTCGACGACCTGGCGCGCGTGCTGCGGCCGAAGTCCGAAGGCGGCCATTTGTCCGTTCGAGGCCAGGTGGAGGTGATCTCGAGCGTGGAACGCGACGGCCGCCCGGTGTTCCGCGACCTGCGCTGGGGCGTGTACGTGACCTTCGCGGCCGGGCACGAGTACGTGCGCAAGTGCTTCCAGGAATACGGCATCGTGACCGACCCCTCGGGCGAGTACGCCTCGATGTACAAGCCCAGCCACCTGATCGGGCTGGAGCTCGGCATCAGCGTGGCGAGCGCGGCGCTTCGCAAGGAGGCCACGGGGGCCGCCACGGGATTCCGCGCCGACTGCGTGGCCACCGCCAAGCGCGACCTCAAGGCGGGCGAGACGCTCGACGGCGAGGGCGGCTACACGGTGTACGGCAAGCTCATGCCGGCCTCCGATTCGCTCAAGGCCGGGGGGCTGCCCATCGGGCTCGCGCACAAGGTGAAGCTCGTGAAGGACGTGGCCGCGGGCAGGCCCGTGTCCTGGAGCGACGTCGCCGTCGACGAGGCCGCCGAGGCGGTGAGGATCCGCCGGGAAATGGAACGCGAGGGTGCCGACGCATGAAGAAGGCCACGAAGCTGGTCCACGGCGGGCGCCACGCCGCCCACCCGCCCAGGACGGTGAACCTGCCCATCGCGCGCGCCTCCACCGTCCTCTTCGATTCGCTCTCGGAGCTCGCCGAGACGCAGAAGCTCTTCGACGCGGGCGAGAGGATCGCCACCTACGGCATCGTGAACATGCCGCAGCGCAACGCCTTCGAGGAGCTCGTCTGCGAGCTGGAGGGCGGCCACCGTGC
>PQAI01000283.1 GCA_003105245.1 Betaproteobacteria bacterium
TCCAGCGCGCTCAACACGCTCGCCGGGCGGCGGCGGCTCGCCTTCGTGAGCAAGACGCCGGGCCGCACGCAGCTCATCAATTTCTTCGCGGTCGACGAGGAGGCTTTCCTGGTCGACCTTCCGGGCTACGGCTACGCCGGAGTGCCCCGCGAAGTGAGGGCGCACTGGGACGTCCTGGTGGGCGAGTACGTCTTCCATCGCGAGACCCTGGCCGGCGTGGTCGTGGTGATGGATTCCCGCCACCCCCTCACGCCCCAGGACCTGCGGCTCCTGGACTGGCTGCTGCCCTCGGGGCGAAGCGTCCACGTGCTACTTTCGAAATCCGACAAGCTGTCGGCCCAGGCGGGCCACCGCACCCTCGCCCACGTCCGCAAGGACCTCGCCCGGATCTACCCGGGGGCGACGGCGCAGCTCTTTTCCAGCCTGAAGCGCACCGGCACGGCCGAGGCCCAGGCCTGCATCGAGGCCTGGGTAGCGGCGCAGAAACAAAAAGCCCCGGCAAAAGGGGAATAAGGCCGGGGCAAAAAAGCCTTAATGAGGATTAAGGCGCCCGCTCAGGGAGGAGAAGCGGGGAAGGAGTCACCCTTCAAGCGRTCAGATCGGGTGRCCATGCTAAAGTTCCCCGGCCCACTGCCTTGCGCACGACCATGACCACTGCCTYCGGACGATACCCGCAGCGCCGCCTCCGGCGCATGCGGCGCGACGAATTCTCCCGCCGCCTCGCGCGCGAGAACCGGCTATCCGCCGACGACCTGATCCTTCCCGTCTTCGTGCTCGATGGCTCGAAGGCCGTGCAGGAGGTCGCCTCCATGCCCGGCGTGAGCCGTCGTTCCGTGGACCAATTGCTTCCGGTTGTTGAGCAAGCGCTCACACTCGGAATTCCCGCCATCACCCTTTTCCCCGTCATCGAGACCGGACTGAAGTCGCAGGGGGCGGAGGAAGCCTTCAATCCGGACGGCCTGGTACCGCGGTGCATTCGCGAAGTAAAGGCTCGCTTTCCGGAAATGGGTGTCATCACGGACATCGCGCTCGACCCCTACACCAGCCATGGCCAGGACGGGCTGATCGACGAGACCGGCTACGTGCTCAACGACGAGACGATCGCGGTCCTGGAGAAGCAGGCGCTTACTCATGCGGARGCGGGGGCAGACGTCGTGGCCCCATCGGACATGATGGATGGCCGGGTGGGCGCGCTACGCCGGGCGCTCGACTCCCGCGGCCGCATCCACACCCGCATCCTCGCCTACTCCGCCAAGTACGCCTCRTCCTTCTATGGCCCCTTCCGCGAMGCGGTCGGCTCGGGCGCGAACCTGGGCAAGGGCGACAAGAAGACCTACCAGATGGATCCCGGCAACAGCGACGAGGCGCTCCACGAGATCGCCCTCGACCTGGACGAGGGAGCCGACATGGTGATGGTGAAGCCGGGCCTGCCCTACCTCGACATCGTGCGGCGGGTGAAGGACGCCTTTGGCGTTCCCACGTTCGTCTACCAGGTGAGCGGGGAGTACTCGATGCTCCAGGCTGCCGCGGGGCACGGTTGGATCGACGGCCCGGCGTGCATGATGGAGTCGCTCCTCGCCTTCAAGCGCGCCGGCGCGGACGCGATCCTCACCTACTTCGCGATCGAGGCCGCCCGGCGCCTGCGGGGCGCCTAGCGCGCCAGCAGCGCCTCGACGTCGGCCAGGCGCGCACGCTGCGGCCCCTCGGCATCCTGTTTCGGGCGCGGCGCCAGGTGCTCGTCGCCCCGCGCGTAGACGGCGAGCGTCACGGGGGCCCCGTCGACTTCCAGGTAGTACTGCGGGACCAGGGCCCAGTCGTCGCCCAGCCGCACCCGCTTTTCGTCCTGCTCGAAGCGGAAGCGCCGGTTCAGGAGGAACAGCGCCAGGCTCTTGGGGTCGTCGGCGAAGAGCTGCAGCGTGACCTCGGAGAACTGGTTGGCCGTGCCGTTGAGCACCGCGCCAACCAGGAGGGGATTGAACGCGGCGAACTCGCGCATGACCTTCACCGCCACCTCGCGAAGGTGCCTGAGCTCCTGCGGCTGGCTCTCGCTCTGGTACAGGCCCTGGTATTCCCGCAGCGCGGCCTCGATCTCGCGGTTGTCGGGCAGCCCCTGGGAATCGGCCAGGCCAGCCTGCCGCGCCGCCTTCTGCTTGGCGAACGCGTAGTCGGCGATTCCTTCCTCCGCCATGAGGCGCGCCGCCAGGTAGGCGACGTGCCTGCGCTGGTTGTCGTCGCGACGCGACCGGTTCCTGGCCACTGCCTGCCCCGCTCCCCTGGCCCCTAGAAGATCTGGTTCTTCACTTCCTCGGGGGGGCGCGCGGCATCGCGGCCCGCGCCGCCTTCCCCTCCGCTGCCGGGAAGCGATTCCTGGTAGAAGTACTCGATGGTCTTGCTGCGCCCGTCGGCCTCGCGCATCCCCGTGGCCGGATCGATGGCGACGGCGACGATGCCCTCGGGCGGCTCGGGGTCCGACTCCGGCTCGCCCTTGAGGACGCGCCCCATGTACGTCATCCACATCGGCAGCGCCGCGAATCCGCCCGTCTCGTTGGCGCCCATCGGCGCGGGGGTGTCGAAGCCGATCCAGGCCACGGCCACGTGGGTGGCCTGGAATCCCGCGAACCAGGCGTCGATGTGGTCGTTCGTGGTGCCGGTCTTGCCCGCGAGGTCCTGGCGCCCGAGAGACATCGCCCTGGCCCCGGTGCCGATGCGGACCACGTCCCGCATGAGGCTCGTCATCAGGAAGGCGTTGCGGGGGTCGAGCACGCGCTCGGCGCTCTCGCCGGCCACCTCCGGCTTCGCCTCGTAGAGCGTGGTCCCGCGATTGTCGAGGATGCGCGTCACGAACCAGGGCTTCACCCGGTAGCCGCCGTTGGCGAAGGTCGCGTAGGCCCCCGCCATCTGGAGAGGGGTGACCGAGCCCGCCCCGAGCGCCATCGTCAGATAGGGCGGGTGGAGCTTCGGGTCGAAGCCGAACTTCTGGATGTAGTCCTGGGCGTAGTCCGGCCCGATGGCCTGGAGCAGGCGGATGGACACCATGTTCTTGGACTTGGCGATGGCCGTGCGAAGGCGCATGGGCCCCTCGTACTTGCCGTCGTAGTTCTTCGGCTCCCAGAGCTGCCCGCCGGTCTTGGCGGCATCGATCACGAAAGGCGCGTCGTTCAGGACCGTCGCCGGCGTGAACCCCTTCTCCAGGGCCGCCGAGTAGATGAACGGCTTGAAGCTCGATCCCGGCTGGCGCCAGGCCTGGGTCACGTGGTTGAACTTGTTGGCGTTGAAGTCGAACCCCCCCGCCAGCGCCCGGATGGCGCCGTTGGCGGGATCGAGGGCCACGAGAGCCGCCTCGATCTTCGGCACCTGGTAGATGGCCCAGGAGCCCTTCTCCCCGGGTTGCAGGCGGATCACCGCCCCGCGACGGATCGCGCGGTCCGGGTTGGACCGGTCGGCGAGCGCCCTGCCGGCGAACTTCAGCCCCTCGCCGGATATTCGGACGGTGTCGCCGCGCCGCATGACGGCCACCACCTCCCGGGCGCTGGCCTCCAGGACCACGGCGGGCACCAGGTCGCCCACGGCGTCCCGGTCCTGAAGCGCTTCCTCGATCGCCTCGTCCAGCTCGGGCCCCGGGGCGGCCGGCAGGCTCACGTAGGCCTCGGGCCCCCGGTAACCGTGGCGCCGGTCGTACTCGAAGATGCCGTGCCGCAGACCGGCGTTGGCCGCCTCCTGGTCGCGCCGCCGGATGCTCGTCTCCACCCGGATGCCGCTCACGTAGGCCGACTCGCCGTACTGCTCGAAGACGGCCGCGCGCGCCATTTCCGCCACGTATTCCGCCTTCAGGGCGAAGGTGTCGCGCTGGTGGGGATTGAGCCGCAGGGGCTCGGCGAGCGCCCGCTTGTAGTCCTCGGCCGACAGCCACCCGACCTCGTTCATCCGCCGCAGCACGTACTGCTGCCGTTGCTGCGCGCGCTTGGGATTCACGAACGGGTTCTGGCGCGACGGGGCCTGGGGCAGCCCGGCGAGCATGGCGGCCTCGGCGGCGGTGAGCTCGGCGAGGCTCTTCCCGAAATAGACGTTGGCGGCCGAGGCGAACCCGTAGGCGCGGCTGCCCAGGAAGATCTGGTTCACGTACAGCTCGAGGATCTGGTCCTTGCCGAGGCTCGCCTCGATCTTGAAGGAGAGCAGGACCTCCGAGAGCTTCCGGGCGATCGTCTTCTCGCGGGTGAGGAAGAAGGTCCGGGCGACCTGCATCGTGATGGTGCTCGCGCCCTCCCGCCGTCCCTGCAGGTTGGCGATCGCCGCCCGGGCCACGCCGGCGAAATCGACCCCCCCGTGCTGGTAGAAGCGGTCGTCTTCAGCGGCCAGGATGGCGTGCTTCATGACGGCCGGGACGTCCTCGATCTTGACCACCGCCCGCTTCTCCTCGCCGAATTCCCCGATCAGCTCCCCCTCGGCGCTGTAGACGCGCAGCGGGATCTTGGGCCGGTAGTCGGTCAGCGCCTCGAGCGAGGGCAGGTTCGGCCATAAAAGGATGACGGTGAGCGCCCCCACCCCGGCGGCCACGAACACCAGGGTCGCGGCGATCAGGGAAGGGTAGAACCACCAACGGGAAGTCATGGGCGGGCGGGCTTGGCGGCAGGGCAAACGATCCGGTCCCCGCCGGGCGGGGAAAAGCGAGTGACATTATAGACGGCCGGGGGTTCCGGAGCCCTCCCGACAAAATGCTTTACACTCCTAGGACTTGTTGCTAGCATCTAAAGTAGATTCTTCGCAGTGGGTGCTAAGCCTCCACCATGCTTAAAGAAAAACTCGCTGATCAATTCGACTTCCTGAAGGCCAAGACGCCGCCGCTCATCGGCTGCGACATCAGCTCGTCTTCCGTGAAGATGGTCGAGATCGCGGAAGCAGGGCGGAACGTCTATCGCGTCGAGCGCTATGCGATCGAGCCGCTGCCCAAGGACACGGTGGTGGACGGCAACATCGCCAACATCGAGGCGGCGGGCGAGGCCATCAAGCGCGCCCACAAGAACCTCGGGTCCCGGATCAAGAACGTCGCCATGGCCCTGCCCGCGGCTGCCGTGATCACCAAGAAGGTGATCCTCCCCGGCAACCAGCGCGAGGAGGACATGGAGGTCCAGGTCCAGAGCGAGGCCAACCAGTACATCCCCTTCTCCCTGGACGAGGTGAACCTCGACTTCCAGGTCCTCGGCCCCGCCCCCTCGGGCGAGGACGAGGTCGAGGTGCTCATCGCCGCCTCGCGCAAGGAAAAGATCGAGGACCGCGTGGCCGCCGCCGAGGCCGCGGGACTCAAGACGATCGTCATGGACGTCGAGTCCTACGCCTCCCAGTGCGCCTTCGAGCTGATCTGCGAGGGCTCCTCCGGGGTCAAGGAGAGCGACGTCACCGTGATCGTGGACATCGGCGCCACCGTCACCCGGGTGTCGGTGCTGCACAACGGCCAGACGGTCTACACGCGCGAGCAGCAGATCGGCGGCAACCAGCTCACGCAGGACATCGCCCGGGCCTTCGACATGCCGCCCGAGGAGGCGGAGGCGGCCAAGCGGGTGGGCAGCCTTCCCGAGAACTTCGGCCCGGACGTGCTGGCGCCCTTCAACGAGAAGATCGTCCTCGAGATCCAGCGGGCGCTGCAGTTCTTCTTCACCTCCACCCAGTTCAACAAGGTCGACCACATCCTGCTCACCGGCGGCTGCGCCATGCTCGACGGGCTCGAGGAGATGGTGGCCCAGCGCACCCAGGTCCACACCCTGGTCGCCAACCCGTTCGCCAACATGGCGCTTTCCTCCAAGATCAAGCCCCGCCAGCTCACCCTGGACGCCCCGTCGCTCATGGTGGCCTGCGGACTCGCGATGCGGAGGTTCGACCCGTCATGATCCGCGTCAACCTGCTCCCCCACCGGGAGGAGAAGCGCAAGCGCCGGCAGCAGCAGTTCCTCGGCATCGCGGTCTTCTCGGTCATCCTCGGCCTCGTGGTCGCCGGCGCCGTCTGGTTCTTCCTCGACCAGCAGGTCGAGCAGCAGGCCGCGAACGTCGCCTACATGAAGGGCGAGATCGCCAAGCTGGATAAGCAGATCGAGGAGATCCGCAAGATCCGCGAGGAAACGGCCTCGCTGCTCGCCAAGAAGCAGGTCGTGGAAGGGCTGCAGAGCAACCGCTCGGAGCCCGTCCAGCTCCTCGACCAGCTGCTGCGCCAGCTTCCCGAGGGCATCTACCTCAAGCAGGTCAAGCAGACAGGCGTCAAGGTCAACGTCGTCGGCTACGCGCAGTCCAACGCCCGCGTGTCGACCCTCATGCGCAACCTCGGGGCCTCTCCCTACCTCGAGAACCCCGAGCTCCTCGAGATCAAGGCCGTGCTGCTGGACAACAACCCCAACAAGCGGGTCAACGAGTTCAGCATGAACATCTCCGTCAAGCGCGCCAAGGCCGAGGAAACGAAGGGCGCGGCCAGGAAGGCGGCCGACGCGAACCCGGCGGGGGCCAAGAAATGAACCTGCTCGACGAACTGCGGACACTCGATCCCAAGCAGCCGGGAAACTGGCCGTGGCCGATCAAGATCGGCGCGTTCATCCTCGCCTTCGTGGCCATCCAGGTCGCGGCCTTCTTCCTGCTCTGGCAGGGCCAGAACGACGCCATCGAGGCCGGGCGCCTCGAGGTGGACAAGCAGAAGCAGGCATTCCTCGAGAAGAAGAAGCTGGCGGTGAACCTCGAGGCCTACAAGCAGCAGCGCGCGGAGATCGAGCAGTCCTTCGGCGCGCTCCTCAAGCAGCTGCCCAACAAGAGCGAGATGGACGCGCTGCTCATCGACATCAACCAGGCGGGCCTGGGCCGCGGCCTCGCCTTCGAGCTCTTCAAGCCCAGCCAGCAGGAGAACTTCACCGAGTTCTACGCGGAGCTCCCGGTCAACCTCAAGGTCACCGGCAACTACCACGACCTCGGCGCGTTCGCGAGCGACGTGGCCAAGATGCCGCGCATCGTGCTCCTCACCGACGTGAAGATCGACCCGCCCGGCAAGGAAGGCACCCTCTCCATGGAGGCGGTGGCCAAGACCTACCGCTACCTCGACGAGGAGGAGGTCGCCAAGCAGAAGAAGGCGGCGAAGGACAAGGCCGCCAAGGGGGCCAAGAAATGACGCGCTGGATCCTCCTGCCCGCCGCGGCGCTCGCGCTCGCCTCGTGCAGCTCGGAGATCGACGAGCTGCGCCAGTTCGTCAAGGATTCCGAGAAGAGCCTGCCGCGCAAGATCGAGGCGCTTCCGGCCGTGAAGCCCTTCGAGCCGTTCACCTACGAGGGCTTCGACCTGCCTGACCCGTTCAAGCCCCGCAAGATCACGTCCAAGGAAGGCGGCGGGGGCGGGCTCGCGCCCGACCTCAACCGGCGCAAGGAGCCGCTCGAGGCCTTCCCCCTGGAGCAGCTGAAGATGGTGGGCACGCTTCAGCAGGGACCCGAAATGTTCGCCATCGTGCGGGCGGAAAAGACTCTGTATCGCGTGAAGAAGGGCAACTACATGGGGCAGAACTTCGGCCTCATCACCGACGTCACGGATGCGGAGATCAAGCTCAAGGAAATCGTCCAGGACAGCGCCGGCGACTGGGCCGAGCGGCAGAGCGTACTGCCGCTACTCGAGGAGACCGGCAAAGGGGATAGAAAGTGACCTCCAACTTCTTCCGCATCCGAACCTCCGGCGCGCTTCCGGCCGCCCTCACGGCGCTCGCTCTCGCGCTCGCCGCCCCGCTCGCCTGGGCGCAGGGCGCGGCCAAGAATGTGGTCGAGTCCATCAGCTTCTCCTCGGTCCAGGGCGGCAAGATCCTGGTCAAGGTGGGGATGAAGGAGCCGCTCGCGGCCCTGCCGCAGAGCTTCGCGGTCACCAATCCCGCGCGCATCGCGATCGACATTCCCGACGCCACCAGCGGGCTGGCCAAGACCCAGGTCGAGGCGGGCGAAGGCGACCTGAAGAGCGTCTCCGTCGTCCAGACCGCCAACCGCACGCGCCTGGTCATGAACCTCGCGCGCAGCCTCACCTACACCGCSGCRCTCGACGGCAAGCTCCTCGTGGTGACGATCGACGGCTCGCAGGCGCMGGYTTCSGCCACCCCGTCGGCCACGGAGCGTCCCGGCCAGGCCGCGATGGCCTCGATGTTCGCCGAGGCGCCCCCCGGCGCGGTCCGCCAGAACATCCGTGACGTCGACTTCCGCCGCGGCAACGCGGGCGAAGGGCGCGTGATCGTCGACCTGTCGTCGGCCAACACGGGCATCGACATCCGCCAGCAGGGCCGCTCGATCCTCATCGACTTCATCAACAGCTCGGTGCCGAAGAACCTCGTGCGCCGCCTGGACGTCGGCGACTTCGGCACCCCGGTGCGCTTCGTCGACACCTTCGAGCAGGGTGGCAACGCGCGCATGGTGATCGAGCCGCGCGGCATCTGGGAGTACTCGGCCTACCAGACCGACACCCAGTTCATCCTCGAGGTGAAGCCGGTCAAGGAAGACCCGAACAAGCTCGTGCAGAGCTCCACGCCCGGCTACGCCGGCGAGAAGCTCTCGCTCAACTTCCAGAACGTCGAGGTGCGCGCGGTCCTGCAGGTGATCGCCGACTTCACGGGCCTGAACATCATCACGAGCGACACCGTCGGGGGCAACCTCACGCTGCGCCTGAAGGACGTGCCGTGGGACCAGGCGCTCGACATCATCCTGCAGTCCAAGGGCCTGTCGAAGCGCAAGAACGGAAACGTGGTGCTCATCGCCCCGACCGACGAGCTCGCTGCCAAGGAGAAGCTCGCCCTCGAGGCGAACGCCCAGATCTCGGACCTGGAGCCGCTTCGCACCGAGTCCTTCGCCCTGTCCTACGCCAAGGCCGACGACCTCAAGAAGCTGCTCTCCGACAAGGACCAGAAGATCCTGTCCAAGCGCGGCAGCGCCACCGTCGACGAACGCACCAACACCCTCTTCGTGCAGGACACGGGCGCGCGCCTCGAGGAGGCCCGCCGCCTGATCCAGCAGCTCGACGTGCCGGTGCGCCAGGTGATGATCGAGGCGCGCATCGTGATCGCCGACGACAAGTGGGGCCGCTCCCTCGGCGCGCGCTTCGGCACGCAATCGGCCTTCGGCTCCGGCAACCGCAACTACGGCGTCTCCGGCAGCCTGACCGACACCGTCACGCCGCTCAGCAACAACCAGCTCTCGCGCGGCGCGGCCAACCTCACCAACCCCGGTTCCGGCCTGCCGGCCCAGATCGGCCCCAACGGCGTCGTCCCGTCCGGCGGCCAGCCCGAGCAGCTCAACGTGAACCTGCCGGTGGTCGGCGCGGCCGGCTCGCTCGCGCTGTCTATCCTGAACCTCGGCAGCGGCAACCTCGTGAACATCGAGCTCTCCGCCCTCGAGGCCGACAACCGCGGAAAGGTCGTCTCCAGCCCGCGCGTGATCACGGCCGACAAGAAGAAGGCGATCATCTCCCAGGGCACGGAAATCCCGTACCAGACCGCGGCGGCGAGCGGCGCGACGACCATCGCCTTCAAGCCCGCCGTGCTGGAGCTCGCGGTGACCCCGCGCATCACGCCCGACGACCGCATCATCATGGACCTCGAGGTGAAGAAGGACTCCGTCGGCCAGGTCTACGCCAACATCCCGTCCATCGACACCAAGAAGGTCACGACGCAGGTCCTCTGCGACAACGGCGACACGATCGTGCTGGGCGGCATCTTCGAGCAGACCACCCGCACCACGGTGGAGAAGGTTCCCCTGCTGGGCGACATCCCGGTCGTGGGCTACCTCTTCAAGCGCACGATCAAGCAGGACGACAAGACCGAGCTGCTGATCTTCGTGACGCCGAAGATCGTGAAGGAGACCCTCACCGTCCGGTGAGTCCCCTCCCCGACCCGCGAAGCCCCGGCGCCGCCGGGGCTTTTCGTTTCTGCGCTATCCTCATGACCGTATGGCTTCGGGCAACGTCTTCCTCGTCGGCATGATGGGCGCGGGCAAGAGCACTGTCGGCAAGGCGCTCGCGCGCCGCCTCGGCCGGGATTTCGTGGACTGCGACCGCGAGATCGTGGAGCGCACGGGGGTGCCGATCGCCACCATCTTCGAGATCGAGGGCGAGGCCGGCTTCCGCAAGCGCGAGGCGGCGATGGTCGCGGAGCTCTGCGCCCGCCGCGGCCTCGTCGTGGCGACCGGCGGCGGCGCCGTGATCGCCGAGGAGAACCGCCGCCTCATGCGCGAGAGCGGCACGGTCGTCTACCTGCACGCGCCGCTGGAGCATCTCCACGAGCGCACCCGCCGCGACGTCTCCCGCCCGCTGCTCGCCAAGGGCGACCGCCGCGCAACGCTGGCATCGCTCCTCGAGGCGCGCGATCCCCTCTATCGCGAGGCCGCGCACCTGGTGGTCGAGAGCGGCCTGCCGAGCGCCGGCACCCTCGCGGGCCGAATCGCGCAGGCGCTGGAGGAGCGCGAACGCGAGGCGCACGCGCGATGACGCACCGCACCCTCACCGTCGGCCTCGGCGACCGCAGCTACCCCATCCACATCGGCCGGGGCCTCCTCGCCCTGCCCGAGCTATTCGCGCCGCACCTGGGTTCGCGTCGCGCCGCCATCGTCACCAACGAGGTCGTCGCTCCCCTCTACGCCGAGGCGGTGGAGCGTGCGCTCGCGGCCTGCGGCGTGCGGCACTTCCGCGTCGTCATTCCCGACGGCGAGGCGCAGAAGCGCTGGGAGACGCTCGATCGCGTCCACGGCGAGCTGCTGCGCGCGCAGGCCGACCGCAAGACCGTCATCGTCGCCCTGGGCGGGGGCGTGGTGGGGGACCTGGCCGGCTTCGCCGCGGCCACCTACCAGCGGGGCGTTCCCTTCATCCAGGTGCCGACGACGCTGCTGGCCCAGGTCGACTCCTCGGTGGGGGGCAAAACGGGGATCAACCACGCCCTGGGCAAGAACATGGTGGGCGCCTTCCACCAGCCCCTCGCCGTGATCGCCGACACGGCCACCCTGGACACGCTGCCCGACCGCGAGCTCGCGGCGGGCCTGGCCGAGGTGATCAAGTACGG
>PQAI01000284.1 GCA_003105245.1 Betaproteobacteria bacterium
TCGGCGGGGAACAAGTTCCTCGTGCTGCTGGCGAGCGTCATCATCACGCTGGCGGGCATCCTCGCCGTGGCGAGGACCCCGCTCGACGCCCTGCCCGACCTCTCGGACGTGCAGGTGATCGTCTACACGGAAGTGCCCGGCCAGGCGCCGCAGGTGGTCGAGGACCAGGTGACCTACCCACTCACCACGGCGATGCTCTCGGTGCCCAAGTCGAAGGTAGTGCGCGGGTTCTCCTTCTTCGGCGCCTCCTTCGTCTACGTGATCTTCGAGGACGGCACCGACATCTACTGGGCGCGCTCGCGCGTGCTCGAGTACCTGAACTTCGTCTCCGGCAAGCTCCCGCGCGGGGTGACGCCGCAGCTGGGGCCCGACGCCACCAGCGTGGGCTGGGTGTACCAGTACGCCGTGCTGGGCAAGGACCGCACGCTCGCGGAGCTTCGCACCATCCAGGACTGGTTCCTGCGCTACCAGCTCACCAAGGCCCCCGGCGTCTCCGAGGTGGCCTCCGTGGGCGGCTTCGTGCAGCAGTACCACGTGATCGTGGACCCCGTGAAGCTGCGCAGCTACGGCGTGCCGCTCATGAAGGTCTCGCAGGTCATCCGCGACTCCAACCGCGACGTGGGCGGGCGCGTGATCGAGATGGCGGAAGCCGAGTACATGGTGCGCGGCAGGGGCTACCTGCGCGGCAAGTCGGACATCGAGGAGCTGGTCGTCAAGGCCGAGAAGGGAACCCCGGTGCTCGTGCGCGACGTGGCGCGGGTGGAGCTCGGCCCCGACGAGCGCCGCGGCATCGCGGAGCTCGACGGCGAGGGCGAGATCGTGCAGGGCATCGTAGTGGCCCGCTTCGGCCAGAACGCGCTCGACGTGATCCACAACGTGAAATCGAAGCTGGACGAGATCAAGAGTGGTCTTCCCGAGGGCGTGACGCTCCAGGCCGTCTACGACCGCTCCGAGCTCATCCACCGCGCCATCGACACGCTCAAGACCACGCTGCTGGAGGAAAGCCTCATCGTGGCGCTGGTGTGCGTCGTCTTCCTGCTGCACGTGAGGAGCGCCCTGGTGGCGATCGTGATGCTGCCCATTGGCGTCCTCATCGCCTTCCTGTGCATGCGCGCGCTGGGCATCAACTCCAACATCATGAGCCTGGGCGGGATCGCCATCGCCATCGGCGCCATGATCGACGCCGCGATCGTGATGATCGAGAACGCGCACAAGCACCTGGAGCGGCTGAAGCCCGGCGAGTCGCGCGCGCAGGCGATAGTGGACGCGTGCAAGGAAGTCGGGCCGGCGCTCTTCTTCTCGCTGCTCATCATCACGGTTTCCTTCCTGCCGGTGTTCACCCTCGAGGCCGAGGAAGGGCGCATGTTCGCTCCGCTCGCCTTCACGAAGACCTTCGCCATGGCGGGCGCGGCGCTGCTGTCCGTGACCCTGGTGCCCGTGCTCATGGGCTTCTTCATCCGGGGAAGGATCCTCCCGGAGGCGAGGAACCCGGTGAACCGGGTTCTCATCGCGCTCTACCGGCCGGTCATCGCCTGGGTGATGCGCTGGAAGAAGACGACGATCGTGCTGGCGGCCGCGTCGCTGGCGCTCACCGTCATTCCCGCCGCGAAGCTGGGCACGGAGTTCATGCCGGCCCTCAACGAGGGCACGATCCTATACATGCCCTCGTCGCTTCCGGCGATGTCGGTGACCAAGGCCGGCGAGCTCATGCAGGTCCAGGACCGCATCCTCAAGAGCTTCCCGGAGGTGGCGAGCGTCGCGGGTAAGGCCGGGCGGGCGCTGACGGCGACGGACCCCGCGCCGCTGGAGATGTTCGAGACGGTGATCAATCTCAAGCCCGAGAGCGAGTGGCGCCCCGGCATGACCACCGACAAGCTCATCGCGGAGATGGACAAGGCGATGCAGTTCCCCGGCGTGTCCAACGCCTGGACGATGCCCATCCGCGCGCGCATCGACATGCTCGCCACCGGCATCCGCACCCCCATCGGCATCAAGGTGTTCGGCAAGGACCTCGCGGAGATGGAGCGCCTCGCCCGCGAGATCGAGACGGCCGTGAAGGAGGTGCCCGGGACGACGAGCGCCTACGCCGAGCGCCTCACGGGCGGCTACTACCTCGACATCGAGCCCGATCGCGCGAAGCTGGCCCGCTACGGCCTCGCCGTGGGCGAGCTGCAGGACGTGATCATGACGGCGCTGGGCGGCGAGATGGT
Organism: Betaproteobacteria bacterium; assembly: GCA_003105245.1. Lineage (GTDB taxonomy): Bacteria > Pseudomonadota > Gammaproteobacteria > Burkholderiales > Usitatibacteraceae > FEB-7. Next base: position 2,211 of record PQAI01000284.1, read on the forward strand.
CACCACCACCGTCGAGGGCCGCGAGCGCTTCGGCGTGATCGTGCGCTATCCGCGCGAGCTTCGCTCCGACCCGCAGGCGATCGCCACCCAGGTCCTGGTGCCCACGATGGCCGAGATGGGCCAGGCGCCGGCGATGGTGCCGCTGGGCGAGGTGGCGCGCGTCAAGGTCACCAAGGGCGCGCCCGCCATCCGCACGGAAAACGCGCTGCTCTCGGCCTACATCTACGTCGACCTGCACGGCCGCGACATCGGCGGCTACGTGGCCGACGCCCGCAAGGCGGTCTCGGAGAAGGTGAAGTTCCCCCCGGGCTACTACATCGCCTGGAGCGGGCAGTTCGAGTACATGGAGCGCGCCGTGCAGAAGCTCAAGATCGTGGTGCCGCTCACGATCCTGGTGATCATGGTGCTGCTCTATCTCAACTTCCGGCGCATGACGGAGACCCTCATCGTGATGCTCTCGGTGCCCTTCGCGCTCGTGGGCGGGGTGTGGCTCATCTGGCTGCTGGGCTACAACCTGAGCGTGGCGGTGGCCGTGGGCTTCATCGCGCTGGCCGGCGTGGCCGCCGAGACCGGTGTGGTGATGCTCATCTACCTCGAGCACGCGTGGGAGCGCATCCGCGCCGAGCGCGGCACGCCCACGGCGGGAGACCTCTACGAGGCCGTGATGGAAGGCGCCGTGGAGCGCGTGCGGCCCAAGATGATGACGGTGGTCGCGATCATGGCGGGGCTGCTGCCCATCATGTGGAGCACGGGCACGGGCTCCGAGGTCATGCGCAGGATCGCCGCGCCCATGGTGGGCGGGATGATCTCCTCGACCATCCTCACGCTCGCGGTCATCCCGGCGATCTACGCGCTGGTGAAGGGGCGCGGCCTCGGCGCCTCCGGCCCGGCGCGCGACTCGGGAGAGACCCCGTGAAGGCGCGGGCCCTGCTGCTCGCCGCCGTCCTGCTTGCCGGCCAGGGCGCCGTCGCGGGCGACCCGCAAGCCTCGCGCGACGCCGCGCGAAAGCCCGGCGCCCAGGCGCCTGCAACCGGTTTCTCCGACGGCGTCGTGCGCTCGGTGGACCGCGCCGGAGGCACGATCACGCTGAAGCACGGGGATATCCCCAGCCTGCACATGGGGCCCATGACGATGGTCTTCGGCGTGAAGTCGCCGGCCCTCCTGGAGGGCCTCTCGGCGGGGGACAAGGTGAGGTTCCGCGCCGAGGCGGTCAAGGACGACTACGTGGTCACGGCCATCGAGAGGGTGAAGTGAGCCCGCCCGGCGATCCGGCCGCGGGCGCGCCCGGGGCGGCGACCGGGGGCGGGATCACCTCCGGCGACTCGGCGTGGCTGCTCGTCTTCGGCTGCTGGCTGGTGGCCACCGCCGCCACGCTGGGGGCGCTCTTCTTCAGCGAGGTGATGCAGCTGCCCCCGTGCACGCTGTGCTGGTACCAGCGCATCTTCATGTTCCCGCTGGTGGTCGTCCTGCCGCTGGGGCTCTTTCCCTTCGACCCGCGGGTCGTGCGCTACGCCCTTCCCCTCGTGGCCATCGGCTGGGCGATTTCGGTGTTCCAGGTGCTCCTCGTCTACAAGGTCATCCCCGAGACGCTGCAGCCCTGCTCGAGGGGCGTGCCCTGCTCCGAGGTCCAGGTCGAGTGGCTGGGCTTCGTGAACATCCCCTTCCTGTCCTTCCTCGCCTTCACCACCATGGCCGCGCTGCTGGTCGCGGCCCATTTCCGGAGCAAGTCATGAGCAGAAAGAGCAAGCGAAACGAAAGGCCGCAGCCCGAGGCTGCGCGCGCGCAGCGCGGCATGAGCCGCGGCGCGATCTTCCTCGCGGCCGTGGTCGCCCTCGTGGCCGCCTTCGCCGTGGGCGCGATCGCCTGGCGCAGCCACCAGGAGGAGGCCGCGCGCCAGCTCGCCACGCAGAACGCCGCGCGCCTGTCCGTCCCCTACGCCCAGACGCTCGGCAACGCGGAGGCGAAGGTGCACATCGTCGAGTTCCTCGACCCCGCCTGCGAGACCTGCGCCGCGATGTACCCGCACGTGAAGAAGCTGATGGCCGAGAACCCCGGGCGCATCAAGCTCTCCGTGCGCCACGTGCCGCTGCACCAGGGCTCCGAGCACGTCGTGCGAATGCTCGAGGCCGCGAAGGCGCAGGACAGGTACTGGCAGGCGCTGGAGGCGGTGTTCGCGGGCCAGGAGCGCTGGGTCGTCAACCACCGCGTCTTTCCGGAGCGGGTGTGGCCGCACCTCGAGGGCACGGGACTCGACCTCGAGCGCGTGCGCCGCGAGATGAACGCCGCCGACATCGAGGCGCGCGTGCGCAGGGACATGGACGACGCGGCGATGCTCAAGGTCGAGAAGACCCCCGAGTACTTCGTGAACGGCCGGCCGCTGCCGCGCTTCGGGCTGGAGGAGCTGCGCACCCTGGTGCGCGAGGAACTGCGCGCCGCCTACCCGTAGGGCCGCAGGTCAGCGGAACTTCGGGTTGAGGGTTCCGAAGCGGCGCAGGTCCCTCCAGTTGAGGTCCTCCTTCATGACGATGACCTTGCCGTCGCGGGTCTCCATGCGCACGCCGTCCTTCATGTCCAGGCGGTGGCCGTCGGCCGTGAACATGCGCATGCCGCCGTTCGAGGCGACGTAGAGGGTGGCGCCGTCCTTGAGGGCGTAGGTCCCCGGGGCGGGCGCGTCTGCCTTGGCGGCGATCGCCGCCGCGGAAGCGACTGCAAGGGCCAGAGTGCCGGCCGCCAGGACCACGCGGCGGGTATTGCCGGTTGCGGCTTTCATCGGTGCTCTCCGTTGTCGTACGCGATGTGTACGCTGCCAGCGTGCGCGCCGGTCGCCGTCGCCACGGTGACGGCGACATTACGACTGGGAGAGCGACGCCCGCCGGGCCCGCTACCGGGCCGCGGGCAGGGTGATCTCGAAGCTCGTGAGCCCGTCGCCGGAAGCGGCGGCGATCGTCCCGCCGTGCGCGGTGACGATGGACTTCGTGATCGCGAGCCCCAGGCCCGCGCCGCCGCTCGTGCGCTGCCGYGCGGGGTCGACGCGGTAGAAGCGGTCGAAGAGGCGCGGCAGGTGCTCCGCGGGTATCRCCTCGCCCGGGTTCTCCACCCGGATCGCCACGCGGCCCGCGGGCCGCGATTCGATGCGGACCTCGACGCGCCCGCCCGGCGCGGTGTGCGCGACCGCGTTGGACAGGAGGTTGCCCAGCGCGCGGCGCAGCATGAGCCGGTCGCCGTCGACGTCGCCCTCGCCGACGCACGCGAGCGCCACGCCGCGCTCCTCGACGAAGGCGTCGTAGAAGTCGAAGAGCTCCCGGACCTCCTTCGCGAGGTCGATCCTCTCCACCGACGGGATGATCTGGCCGTGGTCGGCCTTCGCCAGGAACAGCATGTCCGAGACCGTGCGCGCCAGCCGGTCGCACTCCTCCAGGCTGGAATAGAGCACTTCCCGGTATTCGTCCGCCGAGCGCGAGCGCGAGAGCGCCACCTCGGTCTGGGTCATCACGTTGCTGAGCGGCGTCTTGAACTCGTGCGCGAGGTCCGAGGAGAAGTCCGACAGGCGCCGGAACGAGTCCTCCAGGCGGGCGAGCATGCCGTTGAAGGCCGTTGCCAGCTCGACGAGCTCGGCCGGGAGCGTCTCGACGCGCAGGCGGTCGTGCAGCCGGCTCGCGCTGATGCTGCCCGCCACCGCCGTCATCTCGCGCACGGGCGACAGGCCCCGCCTCGCGGCCACCCACCCGAGGACGGCGGTGAGGAGCGCGCCGGCGGCGATCGAGGCCCAGAGGCTGCGGATGAAGGCGTCGAGGAACGCGATGTGGTGGTCGATGCTCACCGCCACCGCCACGTTGGCCCGCGGCAGCTCGGGATAGCCCGTCGCCACGCTCTGCATGGTTCCGCGGAACGCGTGGTTGCCGTGCCGCCAGGTGGCGATGTCGGGGGAGGCGGGCAGCCCCTCGGCGAGCTTCAGGGGGAAGTCCTCGGCGGGAAAGGCCACTTCCGCCGAGGCGAAGAGGAGCTTTCCGTCCGGCGACGAGATGCGCACGCCCAGGTGCGAGTGGCCGATGAACGCGTCGTCCATCCGCCCCGGCATGGCGGCGAAGTCCTCCGCCGTGCGGATCTTGGCCAGGGTGTGGCGGACGAGCTCCACCTTGCCCAGCAGCTCGTCGCGGTCGATCTCGACGAAGTGGGCCTGCACGGCCGCGCTCACGAGGTAGCCCAGCACGACGAGCACCGCGGTCGACGCCGTCCCGAAGAGCAGCGTGAGCCGCAGCGTGAGCGACGGCCGGCGCATCAGCGCGTTTCCGGCGTCTCGAGGACGTATCCCATGCCGCGCACGGTCTGGATGAGCTTGGGCTCGAAGCCGTCGTCGATCTTGGCGCGCAGACGCCGCACCGCCACCTCGATGACGTTGGTATCGCTGTCGAAATTCATGTCCCACACCTGGGAGGCGATGAGGGAGCGCGGAAGCACCTCGTCGTGGCGGCGCATGAGGAGCTCGAGCAGGAGGAACTCCTTGGCGGTGAGGTCGATGCGCTTGCCGGCGCGGTGCACCCGGCGGCGCAGGAGGTCCAACTCAACGTCGGCGACGCGAAGCACCTCCGGCTCCGTGGCTCGCCCCCGGCGAAGCAGCGTGCGGACGCGGGCCAGCAGCTCCGAGAAGGCGAAGGGCTTCACCAGGTAGTCGTCGGCTCCCAGCTCGAGCCCCTTCACCCGGTCCTCGACCTGGCTTCGCGCGGTGAGGAAGAGCACCGGCATCATCCGGCCTTCCTTGCGCAGCGAGCGCAGCACGCCCCACCCGTCGAGCCCAGGGAGCATCACGTCCAGGATCACGAGGTCGTAGTCCTCGCTCGTGGCCTGGTGCAGGCCGTCGGGGCCGTTGCGCGCAAGGTCCACGACGAACCCCGCCTCCGCGAGGCCCTGCTTCAGGTAATCGCCGGTCTTGGGCTCGTCTTCGACGACGAGGATCTTCACTGCGGCTCCAGTCACTGGGTGGTCGACGGACGCATTCTCGCGCCGCGCCCGCCGGGGCGGACGAAGGCTTACCGGATTGTAATGTCCCTGTCAGCCGAGGGTCGGCGTGGGAGAACCAACATTCCCCCATGAAATCTCGTTCGATCGGTCCGGCTGCCATCCTGCTCGCCCTCGCGCTGCCGGCGCACGCCCAGCCGCCGGTAGGCGCGGCAGCGAAGAACCCGGGAGACCCGGGCGCGCAGGTCCCGTCGCTGCAATACAGCTCGCCTTTCGCCGGCTATCGCCCGTTCGCCGCCGGCGCCGTGGGCCCGTGGAAGGACATGAACGACGAGGTGGCGCGCATCGGGGGCTGGAAGGCCTACGCGCGCGAAGCCTACGAGGCCTCGAAGCAGGCGGCGCCGGCGACCGACGGGGCCGCGAACGCTCCGGCGGTGCCGAAGGAATCGCCAGGGCCGAAGGCGAACTAGGCCATGCACGCCCGCCGGCGCTTCGTCCAAAGGTTCGCCGCCACCGCGCTGGCCGCGGCCACGCTGGCCGGCTGCGCTTCCTTCGCGCCCGACGGCGGCTTCGGCCCGGTCCGGGACGCCGTGCAGGAGCGCATCGGCAAGGAAGCCGCCTGGGTGCGCAACGACGACGAACGGGCGGCCCTCGACGGTCGCGTCGCGCAGCTGCTGGCCAAGGGGCCGCTCTCGGCGGACGACGCGGTGCAGGTGGCTCTCCTCAACAACCGCGGCCTCCAGGCGGACCTCGCGCACTTGGGGCTGGCCGAGGCCGACCTCGTGCAGGCGGGCAGGCTGCCCAACCCGCGCATCGCCCTTCACCGCGTGCCCGACGAGCACCACTACAAGTTCGAGCAGGCGCTCTCCTTCAACATCTTCTCGCTCGTGACGATGCCGCTCGCCACGGGGGTGGAGAGGCGGCGCTTCGCGGCCGCGCAGCAACGCGCGATCCTCGACGTCCTGCGCCTGGCGTCCGAGACGCGCAAGGCGTGGGTCGCGGCGGTGGGCGCGGAAGAGTCGCTTCGCTACATGCGCCAGGTGAGGCTCGCGGCCGACGCCGGCGCGGAGCTCGCGGCCCGGATGGCCAAGGCCGGCAACTGGAGCGCGCTCGCCCGGGCGAGGGAACAGGGTTTCTACGCGGACGCGGCGCTTGCCGTCGCGCGCGCCGAACAGGCCGCGAGCAGCAGCCGGGAGCGGCTCACGCGCTTGCTGGGGCTCTGGGGAGACCAGGCCGGCTACGCGCTCCCGGAGCGCCTTCCCGACCTGCCCGCGCAGCCGCAGGACCGCCCCGCCATCGAGCGCGAGGCCATCGCCAGCCGCCTCGACGTGCGCGCCGCCGTGCTCGACACGCAGGCCGTGGCCGCGAACCTGGGCCTCTCGGAGGCCACGCGCTTCATCAACGTGCTCGAGGTCGGCGCGAGCCGCGAGAAGGAGGGGCGCGACGAGCCCTGGGCGAGGGGCTACGAGATCGCGCTGGAGCTGCCGCTCTTCGACTTCGGGACCGCGCGCGTGGCCATGGCCGAGACGCTCTACCGCCAGTCGCTCGACCGCGCGGCGCAGGCGGCGATCGACGCGCGCTCGGAAGTGCGCGAGGCCTACCGCCACTACCGCCTCGCGCACGACATCGCGCGGCACTACCGCGACGAGATCGTGCCGCTGCGAAAGCGCATCGCGGAGGAGAACCTGCTGCGCTACAACGGCATGCTCATCGGCGTCTTCGACCTGCTGGCGGACGCCCGCTCGCAGATCGCGAGCGTCACCGGCTACGTCGAGGCGCTGCGCGATTTCTGGATCGCCGAGGCCGACCTCGGCATGGCCATGATCGGGCGCACGGCCCCGCCGGCGGTGGCGCGCGCGGCCCTCCCGCAGGCCGAGCCCGGCGGCGGCCACTGAGGCGAGGAAACGACGATGGCATCGCGACGCGACTTCTTCAGGAACGCCGGGATCGCCGGCGCGGCCGTGGCCGCCGCTTCGGTGAGCCGGGTGGCGCTCGCGGCGCTGCCGGAGCCGGTAATCATGGACAAGGCGGAGACGCAGCCGCCCCTCGTTCCCGCCAACGGCCGTCCCTACAACCCCGTGGTGACGCTCAACGGCTGGACGCTGCCCTGGCGCATGAACAAGGGCGTGAAGGAATTCCACCTCGTGGCCGAGCCCGTGATCCGCGAGATCGCCCCGGGCATGAAGGCGCACCTGTGGGGCTACAACGGGCAGAGCCCGGGCCCGACGATCGAGGTGGTCGAGGGCGATCGCGTGCGGATCTTCGTCACCAATCGCCTCCCCGAGCACACCACCATCCACTGGCACGGCCAGCGCATCCCCAACGGCATGGACGGCGTGGGCGGCCTGAACCAGCCGCAGATCCCCGTGGGCAAGACGTACGTGTACGAGTTCGTCGCGCGCCGTCCCGGCACCTTCATGTACCACCCGCACGCCGACGAGATGACGCAGATGGCCATGGGGATGATGGGGTTCTGGGTGACGCACCCCAAGGGCGCGCATCCGCTCATCGAGGCCGTGGACCGCGATTTCTGCTTCCTGCTGAACGCCTACGACATCGACCCCGGCAGCTTCACGCCGAAGGTCAACACGATGCTCGACTTCAACCTGTGGACGTGGAACAGCCGCGCCTTCCCGGGCATCGACTCGCTCAACGTGCGACTGGGCGACAAGGTGCGGATCCGCATCGGCAACCTCACGATGACCAACCACCCCATCCACCTGCACGGCCATGAATTCCTGGTGACCGGCACCGACGGAGGGCCCACGCCCCTATCGACCCGCTGGTACGAGGTGACCACGGACGTGGCGGTCGGGCAGATGCGGCAGATCGAGCTCCTGGCGGACGAGGAGGGCGACTGGGCCTTCCACTGCCACAAGTCGCACCACACGATGAACGCCATGGGCCACGGCGTGCCCACGATGATCGGCGTGGACCACCGCGAGGTCGTGAAGACCATCACCTCGCTCATTCCCGACTACATGGTCATGGGCGAGCGCGGGATGGCCGACATGGGCGAGATGGAGATGCCGCTGCCGGACAACACGCTGCCCATGATGACCGGCACCGGCCCCTACGGGCCGGTCGAGATGGGTGGCATGTTCACCGTGTTCAAGGTGCGCCGCGACCAGAAGCCGGGCGACTACAAGGATCCCGGCTGGTACAAGCAGCCGCCGGGCACGCAGGCCTACGAGTGGACGGGCCCGCTCGCGCAACCGGCCCGCTTCAAGTCCGAGGGCGGGCAGTCGATGCCCGCCGCCGGAAAGCCCGCGGCCGCCGAGGTCAAGGTGCGCAAGCCCGACGGGCATTCCGGACACCACTGATTTCGACGATGAGGAGAGTTGCCTTGAGAATGCTCGCTGCCGCCGCGCTGTCCCTCGCATCGGTCGCCGTCCTGGCCCACGGGCCGGAGAAGCACGACAACGCGCCGAAGCCCATCTCCGCGGAGGAGCATCCCTGGGGCCGCCAGGGCGACCCCAAGAAGGCGACGCGCACCGTCGCCATCGGCATGAGCGACGCGATGCGCTTCTCCCCGGCCGAGGTGCGCGTGAAGCAGGGCGAGACCGTGCGCTTCGTCGTGAAGAACGGCGGCAAGGCGATGCACGAGATGGTGATCGGCACCCTCGCCGAGCTCAAGGCGCACGGCGAGCTCATGAAGAAGCACCCCAACATGGAGCACGACGAGCCCTACATGGCCCACGTAGCGCCCGGCAAGTCGCAGGAGATCGTCTGGACCTTCACGAAGGCGGGCGAGTTCCACTTCGGCTGCCTGGTGCCGGGCCACTTCGACGCCGGGATGATCGGCCGGATCGTCGTCGCCGCGAATTGACCGTTCCTTTCCACCCCCACATTCCCAGGAGCAGACCATGAAGTCGATCGCTTTCGTCGCAACCCTCGCCGCTTTCGCCGCGGGCAGCGCCGCGGCCCAGATGCACCACCACGGACATCACGACGCCTCGCCGCCCACGTTGTCGCAGGCCGCGGCTGCGCCCCTCGCCGAGGGCGAAGTGCGCAAGATCGACAAGGGCGCCGGGAAGATCACGCTCAAGCATGGCCCGATCAAGAGCATCGACATGCCGCCGATGACGATGGTCTTCCAGGTGAAGGACAAAGCCTTCCTCGACAAGGTCAAGGAGGGCGACAAGGTGCGCTTCGCGGCCGAGGAGAAGGCCGGCGCCTACGTCGTCACCGCCATCGAGGCGGCGAAGTAGCGGTCGCATCGCTGCCGCTCGGTTGCCCCTCCGGCACGCGCCCCGCGCGTGCCGGAGGGGCCATTGCATTCGGGCGTGAAAGGAGGTCGGACCATGGACGATCACAACCCCGGAAGCCGGGGATCCGGAAGGCACGCCCTTCTCGGTGCGTGCGCGATGCTCGCGCTGATCGGGCTCTACTTCCTGCTGCGGGAGCACTGGGGCCACGTGGCGGGATGGTGGCCCTACCTGCTCCTTCTCGCATGCCCCCTCATGCATGTCTTCATGCACGACGGTCACGGACACGATCACCGGGAGAAATAGCGCCCGGCCTGACGGAGTTCATGCCATGAACGGACACGACCCGCATCACCATCACCACCACGCCGCAGCCGCGCAGGAGCCCGCCCCCCCGGCGGCGCCCGGGACCGTCTACACCTGTCCCATGCACCCCGAGATTCGCCGAAGCGAGCCCGGCACCTGCCCGAAGTGCGGCATGGCGCTGGAGCCCGTGATGCCGGGCCTGGACGACGGGGAGAATCCGGAGCTCGCTGATTTCCGGCGGCGCTTCCGGTGGACGCTCCCGCTCACGGTCCTCGTCACCGCGATCGCCATGTTCGGGCACCGGGCAGGCCTGGCGTCGCCGGCGATGCTGGGCTGGATCGAGCTCGCGCTCGCGACCCCGATCGTGCTGTGGGCCGGATGGCCGTTCTTCGTCCGAGGCGCGCAGTCGGTCGCCAACCGCAGCCCGAACATGTGGACGCTCATCGGGCTGGGAACGGCCGCCGCGTACGTCTACAGCGTGGCCGCCACCCTGGCGCCGGGCGCCTTTCCCGCGGCCTTCGTGGTCGACGGGCGCGTCGGCGTCTACTTCGAGGCGGCGGCCGTCATCATCTCGCTCACGCTCCTGGGCCAGGTCCTCGAGCTGAAGGCGCGCTCACGCACCTCCGCGGCCATCAAGTCGCTGCTGGGCCTCGCGCCGAAGACGGCGCGGCGGGTGAACGCGGACGGCAGCGAGGAGGACGTGCCGCTCGCCCACGTGCACGTCGGCGACCTCCTGCGCGTGCGGCCGGGGGAGAAGATTCCGGTCGACGGGACGGTGACCGACGGCGCGAGCGCGGTGGACGAGTCGATGCTCACGGGCGAGCCCATCCCCGTGACCAAGCGCGCCGGCGACAAGGTGATCGGCGCGACGATGAACACCTCCGGGGCGCTGGTCGTGCGCTCCGAGAAGGTCGGCTCGCAGACGGTCCTCGCGCAGATCGTGCAGATGGTGGCGCAGGCCCAGCGCTCGCGCGCGCCCATGCAGCGCCTGGCGGACAGCGTCGCGGGCTGGTTCGTCATCGCGGTCGTGGGCGTTGCCGCCGCGACTTTCCTGGGCTGGGGCTTCTTCGGGCCGCAACCGAGCTGGGTCTACGGCCTCATCAACGCCCTGGCCGTGCTCATCATCGCGTGCCCGTGCGCGCTGGGGCTCGCCACCCCGATGTCGATCATGGTCGCCTCCGGCCGGGGCGCGACGATGGGCGTGCTATTCCGGGACGCGGCGGCCATCGAGAACCTGCGCAAGGTGGACACGCTCATCGTGGACAAGACGGGCACGCTCACGGAGGGCCGCCCCGCGTTCCTGCGGGCGATCGCGGCGCCCGGGTTCGACGAGGACGAGGTGCTTCGCCTGGCCGCTAGCCTGGACCAGGGAAGCGAGCACCCGCTGGCGGCGGCCATCGTGGCGGCCGCGGGCGAAAGGAGGATCGCCCTGGCGAGGGCCGACGATTTCGAGTCGGGCAGCGGCGTGGGCGTGCGCGGTCGCGTCGGCGGGAAGCGCCTCGCCCTGGGCAACACGGTCCTGATGGATTCGGAGGGCGTGGCGGTCGCGCCCCTGGCGCCGCAGGCGGAGGCGCTGCGCCGCGAAGGCGCGAGCGTGATGCACCTTGCCGCCGACGGGGCGCTCGCCGGCCTGCTGGCGGTCGCCGATCCCGTGAAGGCGAGCACGCCGGAGGCCCTCGCGAGCCTGAGGGCCGCCGGCATCCGCGTGGTCATGGCGACCGGCGACGGACACACCACCGCGGGCGCGGTCGCGTCGCGCCTCGGGATCGACGAAGTGCACGGGGAAGTGAAGCCCGCGGACAAGCTCGCGCTGGTGGAGCGCCACCAGGCACAGGGCCGCGTGGTGGCGATGGCGGGCGACGGCATCAATGACGCGCCGGCGCTGGCGCGCGCCGACGTGGGCATCGCGATGGGGACCGGAACCGACGTCGCCATGAACAGCGCGCAGGTCACGCTCGTGAAGGGCGACCTGCGCGGCATCTCGCGCGCCCGGGCGCTGTCGATGGCCACGGTGCGCAACATGCGGGAGAACCTCGCCTTCGCGTTCGTCTACAACGCCCTCGGCGTCCCGCTGGCGGCCGGCGTGCTCTATCCGTTCACCGGCTGGCTCCTGTCGCCGCTCGTCGCGGCGCTCGCGATGAGCCTGAGTTCCGTCTCGGTCATCGCGAACGCGCTGCGCCTGCGGGCGGCGGACTGAGCGCTCAGCTCCCTCCGGAGTTCTGGCGGGCGATGCGCTCCTGCGGCGACATGGGGGTCGTGTCCGCCATGCGGTGCATGTGGCCGACGGGGTCGTCGACATGGATCATGCGGCCGTGCTCCAGGCGGTTACGCATTGGCCGGAGTTGCCAGCCGTTGTTCTCGCCGAGGAACACGAACTGGCGATCGGCGGAAACGTCCCCGACGGCGATTGCTTTCGTTTCCCTGGGCTCCGCGGTGCGGTACGGCGCTCCGAGCTTCGGCGCGGCGACCTGGTAGCCGGCTTCGTCGTTCGTGGAAGTCCAGAAGCCGTCTGCGAGCGAGGCGAGCGGCGCGCCGAGCGCGATCGCGGTCGCGAGTGAAAGTGCGTATTTGCGGTTCGACATGGCTTGCTCCTTCATCGAGTGATCCGCCTTTTTTCGGCGGGCCCGGCAGGTGCCGGTACGGTTCCCACACTACAAGCCGGGTGCTGACCGCAAGCCCACGCGCCGATTACGGATGTGTCGCTCTTCCGCGACCGCTTCGGATTGCGGGTTTGTAAGCATCCGGTAAGCGTGCCGTCCGCTCTCCGCAAGATTCGGCGGATATTTCGCGATTCACGCCCTGAACATTGCGCTGGCTCAACAAGTCGAAGCCCGATGGTCGGAGCATGGCAACTCGGTGCTCGCGGCGAAGCGACGACATGCCTCGCCCCCGACTGCAGGATTTCGAGAAAGGAACTTCCATGAAAGGCCTTCGCGCGATCGCTGTCGCGGCGTCTCTCCTCTCCGGGGCGGCTTCCGGGCAGATGATGGGAGACACGCTGTCGACGACGAACTACTTTCCGATGGTCGACGGCGCGCATTACGAATACGTCCATTCCGGGGGACAGTGGTCCTCGAGCTCCGCGAGCGTTCGCGGTGGCCAGACCTGGGCCGGCCAGGCGGGCCTGTACGCAATGCATTACACGTACACGTGCAACATCGGTGCGAGCTGCGCGCCCGATGCGACCGACTTCTACGGCATGGGTGCCGACGGGGTGCACTACTACGGCGGCACCGGCTTCGACCCGGCCGGCATGCGCTACTCGATGATGACGCTCACCAACCCGGAGTGGGTCCTGCGCAACCCCGCCTACCCGGGAACGATGATGGCGGGGGGCGGCTACGCGAACGCCGGCATGTGGACGGCGAGCATCCAGGGAATCGGCAGCATGATGGGGGCCCAGGGCTACATGAGCAGCTACTTCGCGCAGGGCCTCGAGTCGGTGACGACACCGGCCGGCACGTTCGCCGACTGCCTCCACGTCCGCGAGCAGCGCGGCTCCGGAATCGTGCGCGACGTCTGGTACGCGAAGGACGTCGGCATCGTGATGGTGGACGACGGCACGCAGGTCATGCGGCTCGCCGGCTACTCGATCCCGGGGACGGCCTCGGCCGCGGCGGGCGGCCTCCCGTTCATGCCCTTCGACGGGCTCTGGTGGAATCCGGACGAATCGGGAACGGGATACGGCCTGCAGGTCCAGCGCGACGTGATGGTCATGACGATGTTCAGCTATACCCCGATGGGCGAGCCTGTCTGGTACTACGCGCCCGGTCGCCTTTCCGGCGACGGCACGCGCGTGACGGTATCGGGATCGCTGGAGCGATACAGCGGCGGGCAGTGCGCCTCGTGCGGCTACATGCGGCCGCACGTCGCCGCGAGCGACGGCGCGTTCTCGATCGTCTTCACCTCCCCGACGTCGGCCACGATCCAGCTTCCCGGCGGGCGCACGGCGCGCATCGAGCCGATGACCTGGTAGGCGCGAAAGCATCCCCGCCATGAACCGCCGCGAATTCCTCGGCATGGCCGTGGCGGGCGCAGGCTCGCTTCTGCCCGGTTGCGGGGGCGGAAGTTCCGGCGTTCCCGTGATGGGCGGCCCGCTCCCGCCGGGCGGCGCGGCCCTCGCGCAGGGCCTTCCGCTCAAGTCGCTCGCGACGCTGGCGAACGCGACCCCGGAGGCGGGCCGGTTCTCCGCCGCCCTCGTCGCGGCGCCGGCGGACCTTTCGCTCCTGCAGGGGCGGACCACGTCGCTGTGGCTCTACAACGGGCTGCTGCCCGGCCCCGTCGTCGACGTGCGCGAGGGCGACCACGTGCGCATCGCCCTGGAGAACCGCCTGCCGCTCGACACGACCGTGCACTGGCACGGGCTGCCCGTTCCCGCCGAGCAGGACGGCAGCCCCATGGATCCGGTGCGGCCAGGCGCCACGCGCATCTACGAGTTCGACCTGCCCCCG
>PQAI01000285.1 GCA_003105245.1 Betaproteobacteria bacterium
GCTCCACCGAGATGCGCGTCATGTCCGAGGACACGGACTTCGAGCCCAGCGTGTTGGCCTCGCGGTTCAACTCCTGGCACAGGAAGTCGAGCCGCTTGCCGCAGGCGCCGCCCTTGTCGAGCACGCGCCGGAACTCCGCCACGTGCGCGCCGAGCCGCTCGAGCTCCTCGTCGACGTCGATGCGCGCGGCGTAGAGGACCACTTCCTGCTGGATGCGCTCGTCGGAGGGGGCGGCGGCGGCCTCCGCCAGGCGCGCGGCGAGCTTTTCGCGGTAGGCCTTCATCACCTCCGGCATCAGCGGCTGGGCCTTGGCGACGAGGGCGGCCATCGATTCCAGCCGCTCGCGCAGCACCTGGGCGAGCTTGTCGCCCTCGCGCCGGCGCGTCTGCGTGAGCTCGGCCACGGCCTGGGCCGCGAGCCTCGCCGCGTCCTCGCGGATCGTGTCGGCCCCGATCTCGGCGCCGGCGAGGACCCCGGGCCAGTGCAGCACCTCGTGCACCGAGAGGGGACGCGCCTCGCGGAAGGCGGATTGCACCTTCGCGGAAGCCTCGGCGAGCGCCGCGAGCGCCTTGTCGTCGGGCACCAGGGCGCGCTCGCCCGCGGCCGCGGGCGTGAAGGTGAGGCGGCAGTCGACCTTGCCGCGCGTGAGCCCGGCGGCCACCGCCTCGCGCAGCACCGGCTCGAGCGCGCGGAGGTCCTCGGCGAGGCGGCACTGGAACTCGAGGTAGCGGTGGTTGACGCTCTTCAGCTCCACCGCGAGCTGGCCCCCGGCCACTTCGCGGGTGGCGGCGGCGAAGCCGGTCATGCTGGCGATCATGGCGCTCGGGTATCCTTCGGGGTGTTGGATCAAAGACGGTCGGCGGCGGAATTTTCCTTTTCAAACGCGGCTTTACAAGCCGTTTTCGATTGCCGACAATGCAGCGAATTATAGCGGAACCCCCGCATCCCATGCCTTCGCAGGTCAACCAGCCGTTGCCGAGTGGCTACGTCCTCAACGGCTATCGCATCGACAAGCCACTGTCCTCCGGCGGTTTCAGCATCGTCTATCTCGCCTACGACGAGAGCCAGACGCCCTTCGCCATCAAGGAGTACCTGCCCGCCTCCCTCGCGCTGCGCGCCGAGGGCACGGAGGTGCACATCGACGACCCGGCGAACATCGCGGCGTTCCGCCACGGCCTGAAGTGCTTCTTCGAGGAGGGGCGCTCGCTCGCGCTCATCGCGCACCCCAACGTGGTGCGCGTGGAGAACTTCTTCCGCGCCAACGAGACCTGCTACATGGTCATGCAGTACGTGCGCGGACGGACGCTGCAGTTCCACATCCAGAGGAACCGGGCGGAGTTCACCGAGACCTTCATGCGCCGCATCTTCATCCACCTGATGAACGGGCTGCGCGAGGTGCACGCCAACAAGCTGCTGCACCTGGACATCAAGCCGGCCAACGTCTACATCGCGATGGACGGGCGCCCGGTGCTGCTCGACTTCGGCGCGGCGCGCATCACGCTCTCCGACGAGCCGATGAAGCTGAAGCCCATGTACACCGCGGGCTTCGCCGCGCCCGAGCAGTACAACTTCGAGCCCACGAGGCTGGGGCCCTGGAGCGACATCTACTCGGTGGGCGCGACGATGTACACGTGCATTTCCGGCACGCCCCCCCAGGCCGCCGACGCGCGCATGGAGAAGGACCGCCTCATCCCGCTGCGCACCCTCGCGCGCGAGGCCTACTCCGACGAGCTCTACTCGATCGTGGAGATGTGCCTGGAGCTCGACCACCTGAAGCGCCCGCAGACGGCCTTCGAGCTGCAGAAGCTGCTGATGATCGAGCCCCAGGACACGGGAAGGAAGGGCTTCTTCGACACGCTTAACAAGCCCATCTCGAAGTTCTTCACGAAGTAGCCCGGGACGCGACCTCGATGCGCTTCACGATCTTCCAGGACAGCCGGCAGGGCGACCGCGAGGGCAACGAGGACCGCATCGGCTACTCCTACAGCAAGGAGGTCCTGCTMATGGTCGTCGCCGACGGCATGGGCGGCCACATGCAGGGCGAGGTCGCGGCCGAGATCGCGGTGACCGAGATCACSCGGCTCTTCCAGCAGGAGGCGAGGAACAAGCTGCGGCGCCCCTCGGACTTCCTGGTCTCGGTGATCAACGCCGCGCACCGCGCCATCGTCTCGCACGCGGTCGCGCAGAACCTGCTGGAGTCCCCGCGCACGACCTGCACCGTGTGCATCGTGCAGGACGGCACGGCCTGGTGGGCGCACGCGGGCGACTCGCGCCTGTACGTGCTGCGCGGCGGCAAGCTCGTGGCCGCCACCCAGGACCACTCGCGCGTGCAGCAGATGGTCGATTCCGGGATCCTCACCCCCGAGGCCGCCGCGGTCCACCCCGAGCGCAACAAGATCTTCAGCTGCCTGGGCGGGGTGGTGCCGCCGGTGATCGCCGTGGGCCGCGAGTTCGCGCTGCAGACCGGGGACACGATCCTGCTGTCCTCCGACGGGTTCTGGAGCCAGATCCCGGCTGCGCTCATCGCCAACCTGCTGCGCAAGCAGGACGTGGTGGGGCTCCTCCCGGGACTGCTCACCGAGGCGCACAAGCGCGCGCGCGGCGAGAGCGACAACCTCTCCGTGGTGGCGATGACCTGGGAGGCGCAGGACGACCCCCGCCACGCCGACACCGAGCTCATGGACAACGAGCAGTTCACCACCTCCTCCAACACGATGGAGCTCGAGCGCCCCCCCGGCGTCACCGACGACGTGACGGACGAGGAGATCGAGAAGGCGATCGCGGAGATCCAGAGCGCGATCAAGAAGGTTCCCCGCTAGTTCCCGGAAGACCCCGATGCCCCGACACCTGGACCGACCCGCGGACGCGCTGCGGCCCGTTCGCATCACCCGCGGCTTCACGCGCCACGCCGAGGGCTCCGTGCTCGTGGAATTCGGCGAGACGAGGGTGCTGTGCACCGCGAGCGTCGAGGAGAAGGTGCCCTCCTTCCTCAAGGGCAGGGGCTCGGGCTGGGTCACCGCCGAGTACGGGATGCTGCCGCGGGCGACGCACACGAGGGGCGCGCGCGAGGCGGCCTCCGGGAAGCAGTCGGGCCGCACCCAGGAGATCCAGAGGCTCGTGGGCCGCGCGCTGCGCTCGGTGGTGGACCTCGGCGCCCTCGGCGAGCGGCAGGTGACGATCGACTGCGACGTGCTGCAGGCCGACGGCGGCACGCGCTGCGCCTCCATCACCGGCGCCATGGTGGCGCTGGCCGACGCCGTGGCGTGGCTGAAATCGAAGGGCCTGGTCGCGCGCGAGCCGATCCGCGACTTCGTGGCCGCCGTCTCCGTGGGGATCGTGGCGGGCGTGCCCTGCCTCGACCTCGACTACGCCGAGGACAGCGCCTGCGACACCGACATGAACGTGGTGATGACGGGCTCCGGCGGCTTCGTCGAGGTGCAGGGCACCGCCGAGGGCGCGCCCTTCTCGCGCGCCGAGATGGACGCGCTCCTGGCGCTGGCCGGCAAGGGAATCGCCGAGATCGTGGCGATGCAGAAGGCCGCCCTCGGGTGAGGGCATGAAACGACTCGTCATCGCGTCGAACAACGAGGGCAAGCTGCGCGAGCTCTCCGCGATCCTCGCGCCGCTGGGCTTCGAGACCGTGCCGCAGGGCGCGCTCGGCGTGCCCGAGGCCGAGGAGCCGCACCACACCTTCGTCGAGAACGCGCTCGCCAAGGCGAGGAACTGCGCGCGGCACACGGGGCTCGCGGCGCTCGCGGACGACTCCGGCCTGTGCGTGGAGGCTCTCGGCGGCGCCCCCGGGGTCCACTCGGCCCACTTCGCCGGCCGGCTGGGCTCGCGCGAGGAGCGCGACCGCGCCAACAACGCGCTCCTCGTCGAGAAGCTCGCCGGCCGCGCCGGCCGCGCCGCGCACTACGTGTGCGTGATCGTGCTCGTGCGCCACCACGACGACCCGGAGCCCGTCATCACCGAGGGCCGCTGGCACGGCGAGATCGTGGAGATTCCCCGCGGCGAGGGCGGGTTCGGCTACGACCCGCACTTCCTCCTGCCCGCCCTGGGCAAGACGGCGGCCGAGCTGGACAGCGCGGTGAAGAACCGCCTGAGCCACCGCGCCATCGCCGTCTCGCTGCTGGCGGAACGGCTGCGCGCGACGCCGTGACGGGCGTGGCCATGGCGTTGCCCGGGCGGGTGCGGCTGCAGGCCCTGCCCCCGCTCACGCTCTACGTGCACATCCCGTGGTGCCTGAAGAAGTGCCCGTACTGCGACTTCAACTCCCACGAGGCGCGCGGCGCGGTTCCCGAGACGGATTACGTGAAGGCGGTGATCGCCGACCTCGAGGCGAGCGTGCCCAAGGTCTGGGGGCGGCGGGTGCACGCGATCTTCTTCGGGGGCGGCACGCCCAGCCTCTTCTCGCCCGCCTCGATCGAACGCCTCCTCACCGCCGCGCGAACGCTGCTGCCGGTGGAGGCCGACGCGGAGATCACGCTGGAAGCCAACCCCGGCACCTTCGAGCAGGCCCGGTTCCGCGACTTCCGCGGGGCGGGCGTGAACCGCCTTTCCGTGGGCATCCAGAGCTTCGACGCGACGATGCTGAAGGCCATCGGGCGCGTGCACGACGCGGTGGAGGCCTGGCGAGCCGCCGAGATCGCGATGGCGACCTTCCCCAACGTGAACCTCGACCTCATGTACGCGCTGCCGGGGCAGGCGCGCGAGGACGCCCTGGCCGACGTGCGCACGGCGATCGGCTTCGGCCCGGCGCATGTCTCGGCCTACCACCTCACCCTCGAGCCCAACACGCTCTTCCACCGCTACCCGCCGCAGCTTCCGGACGACGACGCGGCCGCGGCCATGCAGGAGGCGATCGAGGCCGAGCTCGGGGCGGCCGGCTACGAGAACTACGAGACCTCCGCCTTCGCGAAGCCCGGCATGCGCTCGCGCCACAACCTCAACTACTGGCTCTTCGGCGACTACCTCGGCGTGGGGGCGGGGGCGCACTCGAAGCTCTCCTTCCCGGACCGCGTCGTGCGCGAGGCGCGCTTCCGTCAGCCCAGGGGCTACCAGGAGGGCGCGCTCGCCGGCAACGCGATCCAGGAGTCGCACGAGGTCGACCCCGCGGACCTGCCCTTCGAGTTCGCGATGAACGCCCTGCGGCTCGCCGAGGGCTTCCCCGTGCCCCTGTTCGCCGAGCGCACGGGCCTGCCGCTTTCCGCCCTCGAGGCTCCCCTCGACCGGGCGCAGGCCCTGGGGCTCGTCGAGCGCGACGCCTTCCGCATCCGCCCCACCCTCCGGGGCCGGCGATTCCTGAACGACCTGCTGGGTTTGTTTTTGCGGGAGGCGGATTCGTCCCGGAAAGTGTAAATTCGGGGGTCAGAAGGTCAGAGACCCCCCGAACGTCCCGCTCCCCGCGAAAATCATCCCCGGCTCCCCAAGAGGAAAGCATCGTGCCGAAGTACACCGAATCCATCCATACCCTCGCGCTCGTCGGCCACGGCGGCGCCGGCAAGACCACGCTCGCCGAAACCCTGCTGTGGAAGGCCGGCGCCATCGCCACCCCGGGCTCCGTCGAGAAGGGCACGACGGTCTGCGACTTCGATCCCATGGAGAAGGAATACGGGCATTCGCTCGGCTCCTCGCTGGTGAACTTCGCCTGGGAGGACATGCGCATCCACCTCGTCGACACGCCCGGCATGCCCGACTTCGCCGGCCAGTCGATCGCCGCGCTGGCGGCGGTGGAGACGGCGGTCGTGGTGATCAACGCGCAGAACGGCATCGAGCTCAACACCACCCGCATGATGAAGTGGGCGAAGAACCGCGGCCTGTGCCGCATGATCCTCGTCAACAAGATCGACGCGGAAAACGTGGACCTGCCGGGGCTGCTCCGGAAGATCCAGGACCACTACGGCAAGGAGTGCCTGCCCATCAACCTGCCGGCGCACGACCGCGCCGACGTGGTCGACTGCTTCTTCAACCCCGACGGCGACTCCGACTTCGTGGGCGTGAAGGACGCGCACAAGGCGATCATCGAGCAGGTGGTCGAGGTCGACGACGACCTCATGAACCTCTACCTCGAGCAGGGCGAGGACCTGAAGCCCGAGCAGCTGCACGGGCCCTTCGAGAAGGCGCTTCGCGAGGGCCACCTCGTTCCGGTGTGCTTCGCCTCCGCGAAGACGGGCGCGGGCATCCCGCAGTTCCTCGAGATCCTCTCGCGCCTGGCGCCCAACGCGACCGAGGGCAATCCCCCGCCCTTCGTGAGGAGCGACTCCACCGAGGGCGAGGAATTCCACGCCGTGCCCGACCGCACCAAGCACGTGCTCGCGCACGTCTTCAAGATCGTGATGGACCCCTACGTGGGCAGGGTCGCCTTCTTCCGCGTGCACCAGGGCACCCTCACGAAGGACTCCCAGCTCTACATCGGCGAGGGCAAGCGGGCCTTCAAGGTGGGCCACCTCTACCAGGTGCAGGGCAAGGAGTACGTCGAGGTCGACGCGCTCTTCCCCGGCGACCTGGGCGCCATCGCCAAGGTCGACGAGATCGAGTTCAACGCGGTGCTGCACGACTCCCACGACGAGGACAACATCCGCCTGCGCTCGCTCGACTTCCCCACGCCGATGCACTCGATCGCCGTGGAGACGAAGAAGAAGGGCGACGAGCAGCGCCTCTTCGACGTGCTGCACAAGCTCGAGGTCGAGGACCCGTGCCTGTGGATCGAGCGCCACCCCACCACGCACGAGACGGTCGTGCGCGGCCTGGGCGAGCTGCACATGCGCGTGAAGCTCGAGAAGATGGCCACGCAGTACAAGCTGGACCTCGCCACCAAGCCGCCGAAGATCCCGTACCGCGAGACGATCACGAAGAAGGCCGAGGGCCACTGCCGGCACAAGAAGCAGACGGGCGGCGCCGGCCAGTTCGGCGAGGTCTTCCTCAAGGTCGAGCCCCTTTCGCGCGGCTCCGGCTTCGAGTTCGTCGACCAGGTGAAGGGCGGCGTCATCCCCACCGTCTTCATCCCGGCCGTGGAGAAGGGCGTGAAGATGGCGCTCGACCAGGGCGTGATCGCCGGCTACCCCGTCGAGGACATCCGCGTCATCGTCTACGACGGCAAGAGCCACCCCGTGGACTCCAAGGAGATCGCCTTCGTCACCGCCGGCAAGAAGGCCGTGATCGACGCGATCCTCAAGGCGGGCGCCATCATCCT
>PQAI01000286.1 GCA_003105245.1 Betaproteobacteria bacterium
CCCTTCACCCGCTCGCGCGCGTGCCGCGCGGCGATTCTCTCCTCGGGCGTGGCGTCGGCCCGGAAGTCGAACGCGCGCCGGGCCATCGGGTAGGTCTGCAGCTCCGCGGGCACGCCGCGCTCGTAGAGGGCGTAGAAGGCGCGGCCGATGTTGATGCGGCGCAGCTCGAAGTCCTGGTCGCCGACGAGGAAGAGCGTGGGCGCGGTCACCCTCATCACCTCGGGGGCCACCGAGAAGAGCTGGTCGGGTTCCCCCGCGTTGGGATCCTGCATGTGGCCCGCGTAGGCGGCGATGGCCGCGACGTCCTTCGGCCGCTTCGCCGCGAGGCGGATCGCGTAGTAGCCGCCGCGCGAGTAGCCGACGATTCCCGCCGCGCCCTTGCAGGCCTCGGGCCGCGCGAGCAGCAGGTCCAGCGCCGCCTCGACGTCGGATTCGGTCGCCGGGTCGTGCGGCCTGGGCCAGCGCTCGAGGAAGCGCCCGCTCTGCCAGTCGGGCGCCACGACGAGGAATCCCTGTTCCGCGAGCGTGCGGACGTGGACGCGGTCCGGATCCTCGTAGCCGCGCCTCGCGTGCACGTAGAGCACCGGCGGGAACGGGCCCTTGCCGGCGGGAATGGCGATTTCGACGGGGACGTCGGCGCCGGCCGTCTTCACGGTGGCACGCTCGACGCGCACGTCGGCGACGGCGAGGGGGGCAGCCAGGGCAAGGGCGATGCAGGCGAGGCGCCAGGTGTCGTTCATCCGCACTCCTCCACGTCGGGGCCGGGGACCGCGGATGCCAGAATGCCATGACTGGCCGCCCCGCCGCGAACGCGGCTCGAGCCGGCGGCGCAAAGGCGAAAGGCCAGCCCGGAGGCTGGCCTTTCGAATCCTGGTGGAGTGGAAGGGGATCGAACCCTCGACCTTCGCATTGCGAACGCGACGCTCTCCCAGCTGAGCTACCACCCCGTGGGAAGCCCGAAATTATACACGGCCCGCCGGATCTTCGCGACGGCACGTGCCCGCGGCCCCACCGGAGTTGACTCGCATCAACCGCGTGCGGCGCCCAGGCCCCATAGTGGAGTCCTCGGGATGCACGGCGGGATTTCCAGGGCCATGCGCCTGCCGATTCGCGCACAACTCCTCCTTCTGGGGCTGGCGGTCGGGCTTCCGGCCGCCAGCCTCTTCGCCTGGCACGCTCTCGAGAAGTCGAACGAGGCGCGGCAGGAGGCGTACGCGCGGGTGACGCTCCTCGCGGGCAACGTCGCCACCCAGCTCGACCTCTTCCTCGCCGACCAGGAGGCCCTGCTCGCCCGCGTGGCCGAGCGCCCCCTGATGAAGGCCCTCGACCCGAAGCGCTGCGACCCGGCCCTGCTCGAGTTCGCGTCGCTGCACCCGGAGTTCATGTCGATGGGCCTGCGCGACGCCACCGGCCGTCTCGTCTGCACGACGAACCCGAAGCCGATCCGGATCGAGGGTTCCGGGCAGGCACCGTGGTTCGACGAGGCCTTGCGCACGCCGGGGCTCGCGGCGAGCGACGCCGTCGCCCACCCGCTCGGCCGCTGGATCTCCGTCCTGACCTACCCCGTCCGGCGCGACGACGGCCGGCTCGCCGGGGTCGTCGGGCTGCCGGTGGACCTCCTGCAGTTCCAGGACCGCCTCTTCCGCCCTGCGCCCGGGGAAGCCATGGTGCTCGTGGTCGACCGCAGCCGCCGMGTCCTCATGCGTTCCGCSAACCCGCGGGAATGGATCGGCAAGCCCCTGCCGGCGGAATTCTCCGAGGCGACCCGCAACCCCGCGCGCGGCGTGGTCTCCGCCMGGGGCCTCGAAGGCAACCAGCGCCTGTGGGCAGTGGCCACCGTCACCCGGTCGGGCTGGCAGGTCATGGCGGGGCTGCCGGAGGACGCGGTGCTGGCCCCCTACCGCGCCGAGCGCGACGAGCTCCTGGGCATCGGGATCGCGATGTTCGCCGCGGTGCTGGCGTTCGCGTGGTGGTCGGGCGCGACCATCGCGAGGCCGATCGCCGCGCTGGGGCGCACCGCCGAGCGCGTCGCCGCGGGCGCCTCCACCGCGCGGGCGGCGCTCGCGGGCCCGGAGGAGCTCGTGGAGGTCGCCCGGCAGTTCAACCGCATGCTCGACGTGCGCGACGAGCTGAACGAGGAGCGCGCCGCGCTCGTGGACCACTTCGGCCAGCTGGCGCGTCGCGCGCGCGAGATCATCCTCCTTGCCAACCCCGAGGGCCGCATCGTGGAGGCCAACGACGCCGCCGCGGCCGCCTACGGCCGCAGCGTCGCKGAGCTGCGCGGCATGCCGATGCGGGAGCTGCATTCCGAGGACGCCTGGACGGAGGCCGAGCCGCGCTGGCGAGAGTCGGATCGCGCCGAAGGCGTCCTGTTCGAGACGGTGCACCGGCGCCGCGACGGCACGACCTTCGCCGTCGAGGTGAGCGCGAGCGCCATCGAGATCGACGGCCGGGCGTGGTGCCAGAGCTTCATCCGCGACATCTCGCAGCGCCGCGCCACGCAGGAGCAGCTGCGCCGCCTGGCGGTCGCCTACGCGACGCTCTCGGAGACGAACCAGGCCATCGTGCGCTCCAACACCGAGGCCGCGATGCTGCAGCGCGTGTGCACCATCGCCGTGGAGGTGGGCGGCTGGTTCGGCGCGTGGATCGGCATGGTGGACAAGCGCACGGGCGAGGTGGTTCCGGTGGCCAAGCACGGGCCCATCGCCGGCTACGTCGAGGGGCTCCACCTGAGCGTCGACGCCGCCCAGCCCGAGGGACGGGGCCCCGCGGGCGTCGTGGTCCGCTCGGGGGCGCCGCGCTACTGCGAGGACTTCCTTGCCGATCCGGTCACCGCGCCGTGGCACGCGATGGCCCTGCGGGCCGGCATCCGCGCCCACGTGGCGCTGCCGCTGCGCCGTGGTGGCGCCGTGGCGGGGGTGCTGTGCCTCTACGCGCAGGAGGCGGGCCACTTCGACGACCGCACGCGCGCGCTCCTCGAGGAGATGGCGATCGACGTCTCCTTCGCGCTGGACAACTTCGACCGCAAGGCGGCGCTGGCGGAGTGGGCCGGGCGCTACGCGGCCACGGTGCGGGCGAGCGGCCAGATCCTGCTGGACCGCGACCTCGCCACCGGGGGCATGAAGATCGCCGGCGACCTCGAGCGCATCCTCGGCTACAGCGAGGACGAGCTTTCCGGGGACCTCGCGCGCTGGGCCGCGATCATCCTGCCCTCGGACCAGGCGCGCTTCGCCCGCGAGCTGGAGAGGGTCGCGCGCGAGGGCCTGCCATTCCACCTGCAGTACCGCGTCCGGCGCAAGGACGAGTCGACGCTCGTCGTGCAGGACGACGGCTACGTCGTGCGCGACGCCGGCGGCCGCGCCGCGCGGATGGTGGGGTTCGTCGCCGACATCACCGAAAGGAAGCTCGCCGAGGACCGCATCCGCAGCCAGCTCGACGAGCTGCGCCGCTGGCACTCCGCGATGCTGGGGCGCGAGGTCCGCGTCCTGCAGCTCAAGCGCGAGGTGAACGAGGCCCTGGCCGAGGCGGGCAGGCCCGCGCGCTACGCCAGCCCGCAGGCCGAACGCAGGGAAGACGCCCGTGCCTGAGACGGCGCTACTCGCGCTCGCCCACAACGTCGCGGTCCTCGTCGCGATGGGCCTCGCCTTCCACGCCCTGCCCGACGACTGGCTGCTGCGCCGGACGCGCCCGCGCGAGGCCGCGCTCGGCCTGCTCGCCGGCGCCATGGGCGCGGTCCTCATGCTCGCGCCCTGGCAGTACGTCCCCGGGATCTTCTTCGACGCGCGCTCCGTGCTCCTCGCGATCACCGGGCTCTACTTCGGCCCGCTCGCAGCCGCCGTCGCCGCGGCGGTCACCGCCTCGCTTCGCCTCTGGCAGGGCGGGCCGGCGGCGCTGACGGGCGTGCTGGTGATCGCCGTCTCCGCGGCCGCCGGCGTGCTCTGGCGTCGCCTGCGGCGCCGCCCGGCCGGGCCCATCCCGGGACTCGAGCTCTGGGGATTCGGCCTCGCCGTCCATGCCGTGATGCTCGCCCTCATGTTCACCCTGCCTCCCGCCCGGGCCACGGCGGTCGTCGCGCAGATCGCCTTCCCGGTGATGGGGGTCTTTCCGCTCGCCACGGCGCTCGTGGGAACGCTCCTCGAGGCGTGGATCCGGCGCGCGCGAACCGCGGAAGCCCTGCGCCTGAGCGAGGAGCGGCTGCGCCTGGCGCTCGCGGCCTCCCACCAGGGCTCCTTCGACATCGACCTCGCCACGGGCGAGGCCACCGTGAGCGASGARTACGCCCGCATGCTGGGCTACGAGCCGGAGGGGTTTCGGGACTCGCACCAGCAGTGGATCGAGCGCATGCACCCGGAGGACCGCGAGTCGGCGCTCGCGAAGTTCGACGACCTGATGGCCGGCCGSATCGCCGAGTACCGCGGCGAGTTCCGCCTGCGCAGCCGCACCGGCGAGTGGCTCTGGATCCTGTCCGTGGGCCGCATCGTGGCCCGCGACGGCGGGGGGCGCCCGACGCGGGTGACCGGCACGCACACGGACATCACCGCGCGCCGCGAGGCCGAGGAGCGGCTGCGCGAGGCGCAGGCCGAGGCCTCGCGCCTGCTGGAGAACTCGGACGCCTCGCGGCTCGCGCTGCTGAGCGTCGTGGAGGACCTGCGCGCCGCGGAGGACCGGCTCGGCAGGAGCGAATCCTTCTATCGGGGCCTCTTCGAGAACATGCACGAGGGCTTCGCGTTCTGCCGCATGCTGCGCGAGGCCGGGCGCGCGCCGGACTTCACCTACCTGCGCGTGAACGAGGCCTTCGAGCGCATGCTGGGGCTGGCCGGCGCCGAGGGCGGGCGCGCCGGCGAGGCGATCCTCGACCTGCGCGAGGCCAATCCGCAGCTCGTGGCCGCCTGCGAGCGCGTCGTCGACACGGGCGTGCCGGAGTCCCTGGAGGCGCACGTCGGGCGCCTGGACCGCTGGTTCCTCGTGTCGGTCTACCGCCCCGAGCGCGACCACTTCGTGGCGGCCTTCGTCGACATCACGGAGAGGAAGCGCGCCGAGCTCGAGGTGAACCGCCAGCTCGCGGAGCTCAGGCGCTGGTACGAGGCGACGCTGGACCGCGAGGACCGCCTGCTGGGCCTCAAGGCCGAGGTGAACGAGCTTCGCCGGCGGCTGGGCGAGCCGCCGCGCTACGCGAGCGCGGAGCCGGGCGCGGCGCGCGAGCCGCTCGCCGAGGAGAAGGCCGCGTGAACGACCGCGACCGCGTCCCGGCCGCCGATCCCGGGCTGCGCGCCGACGCGGCGCGGGAGACGATCGCCGCGGTGCAGGCCACGCGCCAGCGCTACATCGCCGCCATCGATTCCACGCTCGACGGCTACGCCGCCGTCGGKCGCTCCGGCGCCTTCGTCGAGGTGAACGACGCCATGTGCTCGCTCACCGGCTACCGCCGCGAGGAGCTGCTTCGCCTCGCCCTGCCCGACGTCCAGGCGGGCATGAGCCCGGAGTCCTTCGCGAGCTGCTTCACCACGGTMACCACGGACGGCCGCGCGCGCTTCGAGTGCCTGTGGAAGCGCAAGGACGGCACGCCCATCGACGTCGAGGTCGTGGCCACCTCGTACCGGCGCGACGGCGTCGAGATGTTCGTGTTCGTGCACGACATCACGGCGCGCAAGCGCACGGAGGAGGAGCTGCGCCGGCACGTGCGCGAGGCCGAGCGGGCGCGCGGGGCGCTGCTGAGCGTGCTCGAGGACCAGCGCGAGGCGCAGGCGCGGCTGCGCGAGAGCGAGGAACGCTTCCGCGGCATGCTGGAGCAGAACATCGCCGCGATCTTCATGGTGGAGGACGGCAGGCTCACCTTCGCCAACCGCCGCGCCGGCGAGATCCTGGGCCGCACGCCGGAGGAGCTCCTGGGCCGGACCATGGCGGGCCTCGTGGTTCCCGACGACCGCGCCCGGATCGAGGACGCCTTCCGGCAGCTCGGGTCCGGCGACCGGAAGGCCATGGAGGAGACCTTCGGGGCGCTGCGCAAGGACGGCACGGTGGCCGACATCGGGGCGCACGCGGTGCTCGCCACGCTGCGCGGCAAGCGCGCCGTCCTCGGCATCGCGCAGGACATCGGCGAGCGCCGCCGCGCGCAGCAGGAGATCGACCGCTACATCGCGCGGCTGGAGAGCACCGTGCTGGGAACGCTCCAGGCGGTCTCGATGATGGTGGAGCTGCGCGACCCGTACACCTCGGGCCACGAGCGGCGCGTGGGCGACCTCGCCGCGGCCATCGGCCAGGAGATGGGGCTTTCCGAGCACGCGGTGAAGGGGCTTCGGCTGACGGGCTACGTGCACGACATCGGCAAGATCAGCGCACCGGCGGAGATCCTCGCCAAGCCGGGCGTCCTCACGCGCATGGAGTTCGAGCTCATCAAGGGCCACTGCCAGAGCGGCTACGACGTGCTCAAGGGCGTGGACTTCCCGTGGCCCGTGGCCGAGGTGATCCTGCAGCACCACGAGCGGATGGACGGCAGCGGCTATCCGCGCAGCCTGCGCGGGGAGGCGATCCTGCTGGAGGCGCGCATCGTCACGGTGGCGGACGTGGTGGAGGCGATGGCGAACCACCGCCCCTACCGCGCGGGGCTCGGGCTCGAGGCGGCGCTCGCCGAGATCGAGTCCGGCAGCGGCAGCCTCTACGATCCCGGGGTCTGTGCCGCCTGCCTCACGCTCTTCCGCAGCCGCGGCTACGCGCTGACTGCCTAGGGCACCGGCCGCAMCTTCGYCCGGAAGGTGCGGMCCGGCGCTGCCTTCCCCCTGCCCTTACTTCTTGGCGGGRGCGGCCGGGGCCGGCTTGGCCGCGGGCTTCTGCACGTTGATCGCGATGGCCTCGCCGTAGACGGCATCGACGAAGTCGCCGACCTTGAAGTTCTTGAGGACGGCGGGGTCCTTCACCTTGAGGTCCACGGTGTGCTCGACGCCCGTCAGGGTGACGACGTTCTTCGCGGTGTCGATGGCGTCGATCTTCGCGGTGATGTTGACCTGGCGTCCCGCCACCATGCCGGGCTTCTGGCCGGGCTGGGCGGTCTTGCCGCCCTCGACGATCGTGCGCGAGACCGCGGTCTTGGTGGACTTCTTGAGGCTGATGGCGAGCGCCTGGGCGTACTCGATCACCACCTCGTCGCCCTTGTTGACCTGGGCGAGGTTCTTCACCTCGGGACCGGCGACGAAGGAGATCTTGTCGCCCTTGGGGCCCTTGAGGGTCACTTCGCGCGTCTTCTGGTCGATGGCCTCGACCGTGGCGGTGACCTTGGCGGTTTCGCCGATGACGGCGACTTCCTTGGCGGCGGGAGCCTGCTCGGGGGCCTTCGCGGCGGGCGCCTTGGCGCCCTTGTCCTGGGCGATGGCGGTCGTGGCGAGGAGCGTGGCGGCGAGTACGGCGAATTTTTTCATGATAATTCCTGACAGTGGGTTGGGGGCATTCGGGGGTCGCAGTTTACCCGCCCCGGCCAGCCTCCGCTTGACGAGCGTCAGCTTCCGTCCGTCTGGACTCCCCGGATGCTCAGCGCCTGCGAGGTGTAGGTCGTGTCCAGGAGCTTGGCGGCCTGGAAGATGGCCTTGATGGTGGGCACCGGGATCCCGGTGAGATCCCCCAGCTCCACGACGGAACCGACGAGGGCGTCGATCTCGATGGGCCGGCCCGCCTCCACGTCCTGCAGCATCGAGGTCTTGTGCTTGCCCACCTTGCGGGCTCCCTCGATGCGCTTGTCGAGCGGCACGCGGAAGGTGATGCCCAGGTGCTCGGCCACGGCCTGCGCCTCGCGCATCATCTGCGCGGCGAGCTCCTTGCCGTACGGGTCCTCGCAGATGTCCTGCAGCGTGGCGTGGGTGAGCGCCGAGATCGGGTTGAAGGTGAGGTTGCCCCAGAGCTTGAGCCACATCTCGGCGCGCACGTTGTCGAGCAGCGGGCACTTGAGCCCGGCCTTCACGAACGCCTCCGAGATCCTCGTGGCGCGCTCGCTGGGCTTGCCGTCGAGCTCCCCGATGGGGAAGCGGTCGCCCTCGATGTGCACGACCTTGCCGGGCTCCACCAGCTCGGTCGCGGGATAGACCACGCAGCCGACGATGCGCTCCTTGGGGATGGCCTTCATCACGACGCCGTCCGGGTCCACCGTCTGCACATGGCGGCCGGCGAGCGAACCGCCGTGGTCGTGGAAGTACCAGAACGGGATCCCGTTCTGCATCGGGATCACCACGGTGCTCTCGTGGAAGAGCGGCGCGAGCTTTCCCGCCACGGCGCCGACCTGGTGCGCCTTGAGCGCCAGGATCACGACGTCGAAGGTGCCCGCCTTCGCGTAGTCGTCCGTCGCCTTGGCCGTGGAGGCGATCTCCTCGCGGCCGTCGCGGTAGTAGACGTGCATGCCGCGCGAGTTGATGGCCTCGAGGTTCCTGCCCCGGGCGATGAAAGTGACTTCCTCTCCGGCGAGGGCGAGCTTCGCGCCCACGAACCCCCCGATGGCGCCGGCGCCGACGATGCAGAAACGCATTATTCCCCCAATGAACGGGCCGCCTTCCCTGACGCTGGGACGGGAGGCCGGCCTGGATACGAGATGTGTGCCATGGGCGTCGGGCGGTTTAGCTGCCGCCGTTGTCGCTTCCCGCGAGGGTTGGGGCGGGGCCGGGGGGCGGGGCGGGTAGCCCGGGGCCTCGGCAGGACTTCAAACGCTACAGGGTGAAGTTATGGTGCGGCGCACAAACTGTCAAGCGCCGGTATCAACGCCTTTGATGCGCCCACGCGAGGAGCGCGATACCCCCCGCCACCATGGGCAGCGACAGCCACTGCCCCATGGACAGGCCCAGGGCCAGCAGCCCCAGGAAATCGTCGGGCTGGCGGCCGAATTCCGCCAGGAACCGGAAGGTCCCGTAGCCGAGGAGAAACGCGCCCGAGACGGCCCCCGCCGGCCGCGGCTTCGAGGAATACCACCAGAGGATCGCGAACAGGGCGAGGCCCTCGAGCGCGAACTGGTAGAGCTGCGAGGGGTGGCGCGCGAGCGGCACGCGGTCCACCTGCGGGAACCACATGCCCCAGGGCAGGTCCGTCGGCCGCCCCGGCAGCTCGCCGTTGATGAAGTTGCCCAGCCGCCCCGCCGCGAGCCCCAGGGGCACGAGCGGCGCCACGAAATCCATCGTGGTGATCCAGCGCAGGCTGCGGCGCCGGCAGAAGATCGCGATGGCGAGGAGCACGCCGAGGAAACCGCCGTGAAAACTCATCCCCCCGGCCCAGATCTGCGGGATCTCGAGGGGATGGGAGAGGTAGTGCTCGGGCTTGTAGAAGAGCACGTAGCCCAGCCGCCCTCCCAGGATCACGCCCAGCACGCCGTAGAGGAGCATGTCGTCCACGCCCTCCTCGGTGACGCCGTGCGCGGGTCCCTGGCGCGCGCGGTACTTGCCCAGCATCACGAAGGCGACGAAGGCCAGCACGTACATGAGGCCGTACCAGCGCACGGCCACGGGGCCGAGGCTGAAGAGGATGGGGTCGAACTGGGGGTGGGTGAGCA
>PQAI01000287.1 GCA_003105245.1 Betaproteobacteria bacterium
AGCCAGCGGCAGAGGTTTCCCAGGCTCGCGCAGTAGTAGCCGTGGTTCCTGAAGCACTTCGGCAGCAGCCAGTCCGGGACCTTCGAGGCGCCGGCTTCCGAGAGGAAGAGGAAGCGGTCCTCGGTCACCGGCTGGTTGAGGGGCGCGCCCTTTTCCTGCCAGTCGGGGAAGAGCTCGGCCAGGGCCCGCGGGTCGATGACGGCCCCCGAGAGGATGTGGGCGCCGATCTCGGAACCCTTCTCGAGCAGGCACACGGACACCTCCGCGCCCTTTTCGGCGGCCAGCTGCTTCACGCGGATGGCGGTGGCGAGCCCCGAGGGGCCGCCGCCCACGACGACGACGTCGTACTCCATCGACTCACGCGCCATGGGACCTCCCCGGCGCGGGAATCGCGAAATGTTTGATTTTGCTCATGACTGGGGTTCGGCCTGCACTTCTAATGGCGGCATGGGACCACTGGCGATCACGGCGCTCATGATACTTGGCTTCGGCGGCTTCGCCGCCCTGGCCTGGCGCAAGATCGCCATCTTCCGCGCCCTGCAGCCCGAGGTGCGCTGGGACCGCCTCGGCGAGCGCCTGGGACGCGTGGCCCGCATGGGCTTCGGGCAGTCGCGCATGGTGGCCGGCGAGTGGAGGCCGGGGATCATGCACGCGGCCATCTTCCTGGGCTTCTGCGCGCTGCTGGTGCGCAAGCTCCACCTCATCGTGATCGGCTACGACGAGCTCGCGATCATCCCGGGCGCGGCCGGCGCGGCCTACGCGCTCTTCAAGGACTTCGTGGAGATCGCGGTGCTGGCGGCGGTGGCCTACGCGTTCTGGCGGCGCTTCGTCATCAAGCCCCGGCGCCTGGAGCCCAATCGCGAGGCGATCCTCATCTTGTCGTTGATCCTCGTGATCATCGTCTCGGATTTCCTGTTCGATGGACTGCGCTTCCTCGTCTACGCGGGGGACGCGGGCATCGCGCACGAGAGGGCCTTCGCGCCGGTGGGCTCCCTGGTGGCCACGCTCTTCTCGGGCGTGTCGGCGCCCTCGCTCGCGCTGGGGCTGCACGTCTTCTACTGGGTGCAGATGATCACGGTGTTCTCCTTCCTCGTGATCCTGCCGCTGGGCGAGCACTTCCACATCGTGACGGCGCTTCCGGCCGTGTTCCTCGCCCGCGACACGCCGCTCAACCGCGTGCCCTCGGTGGACCTCGAGAAGATCATGGCCGACGACGCGGGCGACGACATGAAGGTGGGCGCGAAGACCGCCGCCGACCTCGTGTGGAAGGACGCCTTCGACGCCTTCACCTGCACCGAGTGCGGGCGCTGCAAGGATTCCTGCCCCACCTTCCTCACCGACAAGCCGCTCGCCCTCAARTGGGTGCACGACTCCCTCAAGCGCCACCTTCTCGACAAGCGCGATGAGATCGTGGCGGGGAAGATGGACGGTCTTCCGGCCCTCGTGCCCGAGGTCATCAAGGAGGAGACGCTCTGGGCCTGCACCACCTGCGGCTACTGCGAGCGCGCCTGCCCCATCGCGCTGGAGCACCTCGGTCGCTTCTACCGCCTGCGCCAGCACCAGGTGATGATGGAAGGCGCCTTCCCGGCCGAGCTGAAGGCCGTCTTCGACGCCTACGAGAGCCAGTCCAATCCCTGGGGGCTGCCGGCGGACACGCGCGGGGCGTGGGCGAAGGACCTGGGCGTGCCGGTGCTGGAGAGCGCGGAGCAGGCGAAGGAGATCGACTGGCTCTTCTACGTGGGCTCGGCGCAGTCCTTCGACGCGCGCGCGCAGAAGACGGCGCGGGCATTCGTGAAGATCCTGCAGGCCGCGGGCGTGCGCTTCGCGATCCTGGGGGCCGCGGAGGGCTCCACGGGCGAGTGCGTGCGCCGTGCCGGCAACGAGATGCTCTTCCAGGCGCTGGCCCAGGCGCTCGTGGCGACGCTCAACGGCCTCGAGGTGAAGCGCATCGTCACCTGCGACCCGCACGCGTTCAATGCCCTGAAGAACGAATACCCGGAGTTCGGCGGAAAGTTCGAGGTCGTGCACCACACCCAGCTCATCGACCAGCTCATCCGCGACGGGAAGATCGCGCCAAGGAGGATCACGGAGGGCGTCGTCTACCACGAGCCCTGCTACCTCTCGCGCCACAACGGCGAGTACGAGGCGCCCCGGCGCGTGCTCGCGGCCGTCTCGAAGGACGCGCCCCTGGAGTTCGCCCTCAGGCGCGACAAGGCGATGTGCTGCGGCGCCGGAGGAGGGCGCATGTGGATGGAGGAGCACATCGGCAAGCGCATCAACGTGCTGCGCGCCGAGCAGGCCCTCGAGACCTCTCCCAAGGCCATCGCCACCGCCTGCCCCTACTGCGCCATCATGCTGCGCGACGGCGTGGCCCAGCTCGGCCGCGACGACCTGCCCACCCGGGACATCGCCGAGATCGTCGCCGACGCCCTGYAATCAGATTAGTATTTCCAATCTGATTACGTTGCGTCGCGAACATGCTGCCGCTGCAGGACATCCGCGTACTCGACTTCAGCACGCTGCTGCCGGGGCCGCTCGCGAGCCTCATTCTCGCGGAGGCCGGGGCCGAGGTGATCAAGGTCGAGCGCCCGGGAACGGGCGAGGACATGCGCGGCTATCCTCCCACGCTCGGCGGCGAGAGCGGAAGCTTCGCCATCCTCAACCGGGGAAAACGCGCCCTCGCGCTGGACCTGCGCGCGCCCGGCGCGGCGGAATCTCTCCTCGCGCTCGCGCCCACGATCGACATCGTCCTCGAGCAGTTCCGGCCCGGCGTGATGGACCGGCTGGGGCTGGGCTACGCCGCATGGCGCAAGGCCAAGCCGACGATCATCTACTGCGCCATCACCGGCTACGGGCAGGACGGGCCGCGCGCCCGCGAGGCCGGGCACGACATGAACTACCAGGCGGCGACCGGGATCCTCGCGCTCACGGCCGCAAGCGACGGCGCCCCCGGCGTGCCCCCGACGCTGGTGGGGGACATCGCGGGCGGCACCTACCCGGCGGTGGTGAACCTGCTGCTCGCGCTGCGGCGACGCGACCGCACGGGGGAGGGCTGCTTCATCGACATCGCGATGGCGGAGAACCTCTTCACCTTCCAGTTCCTGGGTCTCGCCACGGGGCAGGGCGCCGGTGAGTGGCCGCAGCCGGGAGCGGGAACGCTCACCGGAGGCTCGCCGCGCTACCGCATCTACGCCACGGGCGACGGCCGCCACCTGGCCGTGGCCGCCCTCGAGGACAAGTTCTGGGAGGCGTTCTGCGATATCGCCGGCGTGGGCGCCGGGCATCGCGACGACGCCCGCGACCCGCAGGCCACGATCGCGGCCGTCGCGGCTTGCGTGAAGGCGCACGACTCCGCCTGGTGGGAGGCGGCGCTCGCCGGCGAGGACACCTGCTGCACCGTCGTGCGCACGCTCGAGGAGGCGGTGCGCGACATCCACTTCCAGGCGCGCGGCGTCTTCTCGCGCCGGGTGGAGGTCCCGGGACACGTGCTGCCCGCGCTGCCCGTGCCGGTGGTGGCCCCGCTTCGTACGCCGGGGACGAGCGCCCCCGCGCCTGGTATCGGGGAAGACAACGAGGCGATAATGCGCGGATGAACGCGCCCCGCCTCCTGCATTCGCTTCGCCTCCAGGTCCGCTGGGGCGACATGGACGCCCTCGGGCACGTGAACAACGCCGAGTACCTGCGCTACTTCGAGCAGTCGCGCATCGCGTGGCTGGAGGGCCTGGGCTACCCCGTCTCGGGCGTGGGCACGGGGCCGATCCTCGCCAAGGTGTCGGTGACCTACCTCAAGCCCATCGAGTACCCCAACGAGATCGAGATCCGCCTCTACGCGGGCAAGGTGGGCAACTCGAGCTTCACGCTGCTTTCGGACATCGTGAACGGCCGCGACGCGACCGAGCGCTTCACCGAGGGCGAGTTCGTGACCGTGTGGATCGACTACGCGGCCGCGAAGTCGATGCCCATCCCGGACAAGCTGCGCGCCATCCTCACGGGAGCGGCGTGAACCACCTGGCCGGCGGCTTCCTCGCGGTGGGGGCAGGCGCGATGCTCGGCGCCTGGCTTCGCTGGTTCCTGGGCGTGTGGCTGAACCCGCGCTTCCCGCCGGTGCCGCTGGGCACGCTCGCGGCCAACGTCGTGGGCGGCTACCTCGTGGGCATCGCCGTCGCGTGGATCAGCGCGCGGCCGGAGATTTCCCCGGAATGGCGGCTCTTCATCGTCACGGGCTTCCTCGGGGGCCTCACGACCTTCTCGACTTTCTCGGCGGAATCGGTGGGGATGATGCTGCGCGGGGAATTCGGCTGGGCGGCACTGCACACCACCTGGCACCTCGGCGGGTCCTTCCTCGCCACCGCCCTGGGCATCGCGACCTACCGCGCTCTTGCCTAGCCTTCGCTGCCCGCCATTTCGTTCAGCACGGTCCTCGCCTCCATCGCGATCTCGCTCGCGGTGATGCCGGCAGGCCCCACCCCCCGCGCGACSAGCGAATCGGCCGCCGCGCCGTGVAGGCACACCGCGAAGCGCARYGCYTCCTTSGYSSSMAGSCCCTGGCACAGCAGCGCCCCGATGAGGCCGGCCAGCACGTCGCCCGTGCCGCCGCTCGCGAGGCCCGGGTTGCCGGTGGCGTTCACCGCCCAGGTGCCGTCGGGACTGGCGCAGACGCTGCCGGCGCCCTTGAGCACCACTTCCGCGTGGAACATCTCGGCGAGCGCGCGCGCGGCCGTGAGGCGGTCGGCCTGCACCATCGCCGTGGTGGTGTGCAGCAGGCGCGCGGCCTCCGCGGGGTGCGGGGTGAGGATGGTGGGGCCSCGGCGGTTGTTCATCAGCGCGTCGCGCATGATGTGGTGCACGGCGATGGCATTGATGGCGTCGGCRTCGATCACCACCGGCTTGGGCAGCGACATCAGCGCCGGCAGCGTGTGGCGCTCGAAGGCCGAGGGCGAGGTCTCGCTCGGCGAATGGCCCGCGCCCGGCCCCACGACTAGGACGTCGGCGGCGATCGTGTCGTCCACGCTGCGCAGCATCAGCTCGGGGTGGACGGGATCGAAGGAGGGCGCCTCCGGCGAGAGCAGGCCGACGTAGACCTTCCCGGCGCCGGCCAGCAGCCCCGCGCGGGCCGCGAGGATGGCCGCGCCCGTCATGCCCTTGCCGCCGCCCACCACGCCCAGCGTCCCGAAGGAGCCCTTGTGGGTGTTGCGCGCGCGCGGCCGGAGCATCCCCGCGAGCGACTGCGTCGTGAGGAGGCTCCCGGGCCATCCCTCGAGGAGGGAGGGGTCGATGCCCAGGTCGTCCACGACGATCTCGCCCGTGTAGTCGAGGGCGTCTCCCGTGTACAGGCCCACCTTGCGGGCGATGAAGGTGATCGTCCGGGTCGCGCGCACCGCGACGGCGTGCACCGCGCCGGTGTCGCTCGCGATGCCGCTGGGCACGTCGATCGAGAGCACGGGCGCGCCGCAGGCGTTGATGCGCTCCACGGCCAGGCCGAGCTTGCCGAGGACGTCGCGCGCGAGGCCGATGCCCAGCAGGCCGTCCACCACGAGGGCCGGGCGCATCCCCTCGGGCCACTCCTGGACGATGGCGCCGCCGCCGGCCGCGAAGCGCTCGCGGGCCTGCTTCGCCTCGGGCGCCCGGGGCGGGGTGCCCGCCACGTCGAGCACGGTGACGCGATGGAAGCTCTCGCGCAGGTGCTCGGCCGCCACCCAGGCGTCGCCGCCGTTGTTGCCCGGGCCGGCGACGACGAGGATGGGCGCGCCGGTGTCGGCGGCCATGGCGCGGGCGGCCTCCGCCACCGCGCGCCCGGCGCGCTGCATGAGGGTGGGGCCCGGGAGCCCGGCCGCCGCGCGCTCCTCGAGGGCCCGGATCTCGGCGGTCGCGAGGAGGGCGGGGGCGCTCACAGGACGGTGGTGCGCGGGTCGAGGACGGTGTCGG
Source organism: Betaproteobacteria bacterium (assembly GCA_003105245.1). GTDB lineage: Bacteria > Pseudomonadota > Gammaproteobacteria > Burkholderiales > Usitatibacteraceae > FEB-7. The sequence goes on from PQAI01000287.1 coordinate 5,926, forward strand.
CCGCCTCGGGCAGCGTCTCCGGCCAGTCGGAGGAATAGTGCAGGCCGCGGCTTTCCTTGCGCTTGAGCGCCGAGCGCACGATGAGCTCGGCGGTGACCACGAGGTTGCGCAGCTCGATCAAGTCGTTGGAGACACGGAAGTTGGAGTAGAACTCGTCGATCTCGCCCTGCAGCAGGTCGATGCGGTGCAGCGCCCGCTCCAGGCGCTTGTTGGTGCGCACGATGCCCACGTAGCCCCACATGCTGCGGCGCAGCTCGTCCCAGTTGTGGGCGATGACCACTTCCTCGTCGGCGTCGGTGACGCGGCTCTCGTCCCACGCCGGCAGGGCCGGCACGGCCACGGCGTCTGCGGCGAGGATGTCGGCCGTGGCCGATTCCGAGAACACGAGGCACTCCAGCAGCGAGTTGGAGGCCAGGCGGTTGGCCCCGTGCAGCCCCGTGCAGGCCACTTCGCCCAGGGCGTAGAGGCCGCCCACGCGCGTGCGCCCGGCGAGGTCCACCTGCAGGCCTCCGCAGGAATAGTGGGCCGCGGGCACGACCGGGATGGGCTCCTTCGCGATGTCGATCCCGAAGCCCAGGCACTTGGCGTGGATGTTGGGGAAGTGGCTTTTGACGAACTCCTCGCCCTTGTGCGAGATGTCGAGGTAGACGCAGTCCAGGCCGCGCTTCTTCATCTCGAAGTCGATGGCGCGGGCCACCACGTCGCGCGGGGCCAGCTCGCCGCGCGGGTCGTGCTTCGGCATGAAGCGCTCGCCGGTGGGCAGCTTCAGGAGCCCGCCCTCGCCGCGCACCGCCTCCGAGATGAGGAAGCTCTTGGCGTGCGGGTGGTAGAGGCAGGTGGGGTGGAACTGGATGAACTCCATGTTGGCCACCGCGCAGCCGGCGCGCCAGCCCATGGCGATGCCGTCGCCCGTGGCCGTGTCGGGGTTCGTGGTGTAGAGGTAGACCTTGCCCGCGCCGCCGGAGGCGAGGATGGTCGAGCGCGCGCCCAGGGTGCGCACCCGGCCGGCCTTGATGTCCAGGACGTAGGCCCCGTAGCAGCGGTTGTCGGCCAGGCCGAGCTTCCTGCCGGTGACGAGGTCGATGGCGATGTGCCACTCGAGGATCTCGATGTTGGGGTGGCCCTTCACCAGCTCGACGAGGGTGCGCTGCACGGCATTGCCGGTGGCGTCGGCGGCGTGCACGATGCGGCGGTGGCTGTGGCCGCCCTCGCGGTGCAGGTGCAGCTCCTCGTTGCCGCCGGACTCCCGGGTGAAGGGAACGCCCTGGTTCACGAGCCATTCGATGGCGGAGCGGCCGCGCTCGACCACGAAGCGCACCGTGTCGTCGTGGCAGAGCCCGGCGCCGGCCACGTGGGTGTCGCGGACGTGGTTCTCGATCGAGTCGGTGCTGTCCAGGACGGCGGCGATGCCCCCCTGGGCGTAGGCGGAGGCGCCTTCGAGAAGCTCGTGCTTGGTCACCAGGGCGACCTTGCGGTGGGGGGCGATGCGAAGGGCGGCGGAAAGGCCGGCCAGTCCGCTGCCGATGACCAAGACGTCGTAGGTGCTCAAGGAGGGTTCCTGGGGGTGGGGCTTCCCCCCGCAACCGGAACTAATTGCCGGGCGGGGAGTCTGTTGGCCATAGTCGCGGAAATGCGCACGGCAAGGTGATGAAAAACCTGACGTTTATAATACCGCAGGAAACCGGCAAACCCTTCGTCGCCCCGGCCACATCGGCCCCGGCCCCGGGGATGGTCGCCGGCACGACAAGACACCCCCTTCAGGGACGGATGAGCGACAGGGAAATCGACCAGCAACTGGTCGAACGCGCCCAGCGAGGCGAAAAGCGGGCCTTCGAGCTGCTGGTCATCAAGTACCAGCGCAAGCTCGAGCGGCTGCTTTCGCGCATCATTCGCGATCCCGGCGAGATCGAGGACGTCGCCCAGGAGGCGTTCGTGAAGGCCTACCGCGCGCTCCCCAACTTCCGGGGGGACAGCGCCTTCTACACCTGGCTCTACCGCATCGGCATCAATACGGCCAAGAACTACCTGGTGGCCCAGGGGCGGCGCGCGCCCACCTCCACGGAGTACGACAGCGAGGAGGCCGAGGGCTTCGACGACGCCGCGGGCCTGCGCGACATCAACACGCCCGAGAACGTGCTGATGTCCAAGCAGATCGGGAAGACGGTCAACGACGCGATCGACGCCCTTCCCGCGGAGCTGCGCACCGCGATCACGCTGCGCGAGATCGACGGCCTGTCGTACGAGGAGATCGCGAAGATCATGGATTGCCCGATCGGCACCGTCCGGTCGCGCATCTTCCGGGCCCGCGAGGCGGTGGCCGAGAAGCTCCGCCCGCAGCTCGGGACGGCGAAGGACCAAAGATGGTAAGAACAGGCAGCAGGGCGGCAACATACACCGGGTCGAAGGCCGCCAAGGGCCGCATCCGGGACACTCTTGGGGTTGGATCATGACGCAGGAACTCTCTTCTCTGATGGACGGCGAGCTCGAGGCCGACGAGGCCCGTCGGGCCATTCGCGGCTGTTGCGGCAGCGAGGCGCTGAAGGACACGTGGCAGGCCTACCACCTGATCGGCGACGCGATGCGGGGCGAATCCCCGTGCCGCGGCGCGGCGACCCGGCGGATCATGGAAGCCCTCGAACGCGAGCCCACCGTGCTCGCCCCGCGCCTTCGCCTGGGCGCCAGCGCCGGGCGCATCGCCTTCGCGGCGGCCGCCTCCGTGGCCACCGTGGCCGTGGTGGGCTGGATCGGCATGCAGGACCGGGCGCCCGCCGACGGGCCGGCCCTGGCCCGCTCGGACGCTCCGGCGGCGCAGCCGGTCGCCGTGGCCAACGTGGTGCCGCTTCGCAACATGAACGACTACGTCGTGTATCACCGGCAGATGCCCAACGCCGAGTTCTACCGGCCTGCTTCCCACCAGGCCGTGGGCGGTCGATGAGGCGCCTGGCGGCGGCGCTGCCCGCCCTGGTCCTGCTGGCGAGCGGCCCCTCGGCCGCCGAAACCAGCGTCGACCCGATCACCTGGCTGCAGCGCGCCGCGGCCTCCGCGCGCCAGGCGACCTACTCCGGGACGATCATGCACGTCCAGGGCGAGCGCAGCTCAACCTCCCGCATCACGCACCTCGTGGTCGCCGGCATCGAGCACGAGAAGATCGAGTCGCTCGACGGGCCCCGGCGCGAGGTCGTGCGCCGCGGCAACGAGATGCAGTGCTTCTTCCCCGACGCGAAGACCGTGCGCATCGACCGGCGCGTCACCGCGCGCTTCTTCCCCTCGCTCTTCACCGGGCCCGTGGACGCGATCGCCGAGGGATACCACCTCAAGCTCGGCGCGGTGGAGCGCGTGGCGGGGCTCGACTGCCAGTGGATCCACCTCGATCCCAAGGACGCGCTGCGCTACGCCCAGCGCCTTTGCGCCGAGGTGGGCTCGGGACTGCTGCTGCGGGCCACGACGCTCAACGCGCGCAACCAGATCCTCGAGCAGTACGGGTTCATCGACGTGCGCCTCGGCGGCGACGTCTCGAAGCGCGACCTGCGCAGCACCTTCCAGGCGCAGAGCAAGGACTGGCGCCGCGACGAGCAGCCCAGCGTGGAGCAGGCGGCCGGCGCCACCGGCTGGGCCGTCGCGCAGGCGCCGCCGGGATTCCGGGTGGTGGGCGAGATGCAGCGCGCCATGCCCAACCGGCCCGCGCCGGTCACCCAGCTCGTGCTCTCCGACGGGTTCGCCAGCATGAGCGTCTTCATCGAGCCCGTGACCGCCCCGCCGCCCGTGAACGAGGCCGCCAGCCAGTCCGGCGAGCGGCGTGGCGGCCCTCGCCTGACCGAGGCCATCAGCCAGGAAGGCACGCTCTCCGTCTATGCCCGCCCGGCGGGCGAACACCTCATCACGGTGCTGGGCGAGGTTCCGCCCGCCGCCGCGCAGCAAGTGGGACGAAGCGTCGGCCGCCCCGCGGCCCGCTGAACGCCCGGTTCCAGGATTCCCGAGAAAAGAAGGCCACTCCATGCAGATCGTGAAAGCATTCCTCCTGGGCGCCGCGCTTGCGCTCGGCATCGCCTCGCAGGCCCAGGCCCAGGGCCCCGCGGCCCTGCCCAACTTCGCCGACCTGGTCGAGAAGCACGGGCCGGCGGTGGTGAACATCCGCACCGAGGCGCGGGCGCAGCGAACGCAGATCCCGGGGCTCTCGGAAGACGACCCGATGTTCGAGTTCTTCCGCCGCTTCATGCCGCCGGACCAGCGAAACGCCCCGCGCGGCCGCAACGACAAGAACGACAAGAACGACAAGGAAGACCGCCGCGGGCCCCTGCGTCCCTTCGGGCTGGGCTCGGGCTTCGTGATCTCCGCCGACGGCTACATCGTGACCAACGCGCACGTGATCGACAACGCCGAGGCGATCTACGTGCGCTTCACCGACAAGCGCGAGATGAAGGCCAGGGTGATCGGCGCCGACAAGCGCTCCGACGTGGCGCTGGTGAAGGTCGAGGCCACCGGCCTGCCGTTCCTCAAGCTGGGCGACTCCACCAACATGCGCGTGGGCGAATGGGTCGTCGCCATCGGCTCCCCGTTCGGCTTCGCCAACTCCGTGACCGCGGGCATCCTCTCGGCCAAGAGCCGCGACCTGCCGGCCGACTCCACCGCGAGCGACGCCGTGCCCTTCCTGCAGACCGACGTGGCGGTGAACCCCGGCAACTCGGGCGGTCCGCTGTTCAACCTGAAGGGCGAGGTGGTCGGCATCAACTCGCAGATCTTCTCGCGCACGGGCAGCTACGCGGGCATCTCCTTCGCCATCCCCATCGACTACGCCGCCAACGTGATCGACCAGCTCAAGAAGACGGGCAAGGTCACGCGAGGGCGCATCGGCGTGGCCATCCAGAACGTCTCGCGCGACCTGGCGGACTCCCTGGGGCTCGCCAAGACGGACGGCGCCGTCGTGGGCACGGTCGAGGAGGACTCCCCGGCCGCCAAGGCGGGCATCGAGGTGGGCGACGTGATCCTCAAGGTCGACGGGCGCACGATCGAGAGCTCGGCCGACCTGTCGCGCACGGTGCGCGGCATCCGTCCCGGCCAGAAGATCGCGGTGACCGTCTGGCGCGCGGGCAAGATGCGCGACTTCACGATCGTGGTGGCCGAGTTCAAGGACGAGGAGGCCACTCGCACCGCCGCCGGCAAGGGCGGAAAGAAGGACGCGGCCAAGCCCGGCAAGCTGGGCCTGGCCGTGACCGAGGTGCCCGCGGACCAGAAGAAGGCCCTCAAGATCCAGGGCGGGGTGCTGGTCGAGGCGGTCGACGGCGCGGCGCTCGCGGCGGGCATCGAGCCCGGCGACGTGATCCTGCGGGTGAACAACGCCGACGTGAAGGACGTGAAGTCCTACACCGAGGCCGTGGCGAAGCTCGACGCCAAGAAGCCCGTGGCGCTGCTGGTGCGCGACGAGAACGGCACGCGGTTCGTCACCCTGCGGGCGGAGGAGTGAGCCCGAAGCTCACGGTGCTCTCGCGGGGGTACTGCCACCTCTGCCACCAGATGATCGCGGAGCTGGAAAGGCTGCGCAGCCGCCACGACTTCGCCATCGAGGTGGTCGACGTCGACCGCCACCCGGCGCTCGAGGAGAAGTGGGGCGACAAGGTGCCGGTCCTCCTCGACGGGGAGCGCGAGATCTGCCACTACTTCCTCGACCTCGAGGCCCTGGAAGCGCGCCTCGAGCGAATGAAGTAAAATGCCGCATCCAACAAAAGGGCACGCCGGGCGTGCCCTTTGTCTTGAACGGCCCCCATGCAGCGCATCCGCAACTTCTCCATCATCGCCCACATCGAYCACGGCAAGTCGACGCTCGCCGACCGCCTGATCGAGCGCACGGGCGGCCTTTCCTCGCGCGAGATGGAAAGCCAGGTCCTCGACTCGATGGACCTCGAGCGCGAGCGTGGCATCACCATCAAGGCCCAGACGGCCGCGCTGCGCTACAAGGCGCGCGACGGGGAGGACTACCTCCTCAACATGATCGACACCCCCGGCCACGTGGACTTCTCCTACGAGGTGAGCCGGTCGCTCTCCGCCTGCGAGGGGGCGCTCCTCGTSGTGGACGCCTCCCAGGGCGTGGAGGCCCAGACCGTGGCCAACTGCTACACGGCCATCGAGCTGGGCGTGGAGGTGGTGCCCGTCCTCAACAAGATCGACCTGCCCTCGGCCCAGCCCGAGCGCGTGATCCAGGAGATCGAGGACGTGATCGGCATCCACGCCACCGAGGCCATCCGCACGAGCGCCAAGACGGGCGAGGGCATCGACGAGGTGCTCGAGGGCATCATCGCCCGCATCCCGCCGCCGCGCGGCAACCCCGAGGGCACGCTCAAGGCGCTCGTGGTGGATTCCTGGTTCGACAACTACGTGGGCGTGGTGATGCTCATCCGCGTGGTCGACGGCGCGATCCGGCCCAAGGACAAGGTCCTGCTCATGGCCACCGGGGCGGTGCACCTGGTGGAGCAGGTGGGCGTCTTCACGCCCAAGGGGGTGCAGCGCGAGAGCCTCGGGGCCGGGGAGGTGGGATTCCTCATCGCCGGCATCAAGGAGCTCAAGGACGCCAAGGTGGGCGACACCGTGACGCTCGCCGAGCGGCCGGCCGCCGAGCCGCTGCCGGGCTTCAAGGAGATCAAGCCGCAGGTGTTCGCCGGCCTCTACCCCGTGGAGTCCAACCAGTACGAGGCGCTTCGCGACGCGCTCACCAAGCTGCAGCTCAACGACTCGAGCCTCCGGTTCGAGCCGGAGACGAGCCAGGCCCTGGGCTTCGGCTTCCGATGTGGCTTCCTGGGGCTGCTGCACATGGACATCGTGCAGGAGCGCCTCGAGCGCGAGTACGACATGGACCTCATCACCACGGCGCCCACCGTGGTCTACCAGGTGGTCCAGAAGGACGGAACCGTCATCGACATCGACAACCCGTCCAAGCTGCCCGACGCCTCGAGGATCGAGGAGATCCGCGAGCCCGTGATCCGCGCCACCATCCTCATGCCGCAGGAGTACGTGGGCCCGGTGATCACGCTGTGCACGCAGAAGCGGGGCGTGCAGGTGAACATGCAGTACGTCGGGCGCCAGGTGATCCTCACCTACGACATGCCGTTGAACGAGGTCGTGATGGACTTCTTCGACAAGCTCAAGAGCGTCTCCCGCGGCTACGCCTCGCTCGACTACGACTTCAAGGAGTTCCGCGGCGGCGACCTCGTGAAGCTCGACATCCTCATCAACGGCGAGAAGGTCGACGCGCTCTCGCTCATCGTGCACCGCGAGAACTCGGTGTACCGCGGCCGCGACCTCGCCACGCGCATGCGCAAGCTCATCCCGCGCCAGATGTTCGACGTGGCGGTGCAGGCGGCCATCGGCGCCAACGTGATCGCGCGCGAGAACATCTCCGCGCTGCGCAAGAACGTGCTSGCCAAGTGCTACGGCGGCGACATCACGCGCAAGAAGAAGCTGCTGGAGAAGCAGAAGGCCGGCAAGAAGCGCATGAAGCAGGTGGGCTCCGTGGAGATTCCGCAGGAGGCGTTCCTCGCCATCCTGCAGGTGGAGGGCAAGTAGATGCAGGGCGGACTGAACTGGGAACTCATCGCGATGGTGGCCGGGGCCGCCTCCGCCGCGCTCATCGGCTGGGACGCGGCGGCCCGCAAGGGCCCGCGCTCCGACACCATGAAGGGGATCCTCGAGATCGCCTGGCCGGTGCTCTTCATCGCCCTGATGGGGCTGCTGCTCAAGTTCACCGACTTCGCCGCCGTGCTCCTCATCGCCGGCGTGGTGACGGGGATCATCTGGCTGGTGGACGCCAGGGCGCTGGCGCCGGGGCGCGGCGAGGGGGTGCCCGAGCCCATCGTCGTGGACATGGCGAGGGCCTTCTTCCCGGTGATCGTGGTGGTCTTCCTCATCCGCTCCTTCTGGATCGAGCCCTTCAAGATCCCCTCGGGGTCGATGAAGCCCACGCTCCTGGTGGGCGACTTCATCCTGGTGAACAAGTACACCTACGGCATCCGCCTGCCGGTGCTCAACCGCAAGGTGATGGAGGTGGGCGAGGTCAGGCGCGGCGACGTGGTGGTCTTCCGCTACCCCGTGGACCCGTCGGTGGACTACATCAAGCGCGTGGTCGGGCTTCCGGGGGACAAGGTGACCTACGCCGGGAAGCTCCTCGCGATCAACGGCCGGCAGGTGCCCGTCCAGCCCTCGGGCTACTACACCGACTCGGAGCTGAACTACGTGCGCCTTCCCACCTTCAGCGAGAAGCTGGGCGAGAAGGCCCACGCGATGATGGTCGTGCCCCCCGAGCCGGTCGTGAACCTCTCCCAGGTGCGGCAGTTTCCGCACCGCGACAATTGCGAATACAATGACGACGGCTTCACCTGCACGGTGCCGCCCGGGCACTATTTCATGATGGGCGACAACCGCGACCAGAGCGCCGACAGCCGGTACTGGGGATTCGTGCCGGACGACCACATCAAGGGCCGGGCGTTCCTCGTCTGGATGAACTTCGGCGAGCTCAAGCGCATCGGCAACAGCATCGAATAGGACAGGCTGGGGGGAACATGACATCGAACAAGCAGCGCGGCATCTCGCTTTCCGGGGCCCTCATGGGAATGATCGTCCTCGCGCTCGCGGGGCTGTTCGCGGCCAAGCTCCTGCCGTCGTACCTCGACTACTTCGCGGTGCAGAAGATCCTCAAGGCCATGGAGCAGGCCGGCGACACCAAGGGCTCCGTCAAGGAGATCCGCAACTCCTTCGACCGGCGCAACTCGATCGAGAACGTGCAGTCGATGCGCGGCGACGACCTCGAGGTCACCAAGGAAGGCGGCGAGGCCGTCGTGACCGCCAACTGGTCGGTCAAGGTTCCCATCGTCGCCAACTTCAGCGCCTGCCTCGACTTCACGGTGACCACCGCGAAGTAGCCCCGACCGTGTCCCGACGCGCGGCCGAGCGCGACCTCTCCGGCCTGCAGCGCCGGCTCGGGCACAGCTTCCGGGACCCGGCGCTCCTGCGCCGGGCGATCACCCACCGCAGCCACGCCGCCGACCACAACGAGCGGCTGGAATTCATCGGCGACAGCCTGCTCAACTGCGTGGTCGCGATCCTGCTCTACGAGCGCCTGCCCACCCTGCCCGAGGGCGACCTCTCGCGCCTCCGCGCCGGGCTCGTGAACCAGTCCTCCCTCTTCGAGATCGCCCGGTCCCTGGAGCTCGGCGACGAGCTGCTGCTCGGCGAGGGCGAGCTCAAGAGCGGCGGCTTCCGGCGCCCGTCGATCCTGGCCGACGGCTTCGAGGCGCTGCTGGGCGCGGTCTTCCTGGACGCGGGCTTCGAGGCCGTGCGCCGCGTCGTGGAGGCGCTCTTCGCCGGCCGCATCGACCGCGCGGGCGAGGCGCCGCCCGCCAAGGACCCGAAGACCACGCTGCAGGAGAACCTTCAGGGCCGGCGCCTTCCGCTTCCGCGCTACGTGGTGGTCACGGTCGGGGGAGAGGCGCACCGCCAGGTCTTCCGCGTCGAGTGCCGCGTCGACGAGCTCGGGCTTTCGGCCGTGGGCGAGGGCACCAGCCGGCGCGCCGCCGAGCAGCAGGCGGCCGAGGCGGTGCTCGCCCTCATGGCGCAGCGCAACGCGGGGCCGTCGTGACGGCGCCGGGACTTCGCGTGGGGACGGTGGCGATCGTCGGCCGGCCCAACGTCGGCAAGTCGACGCTCCTCAACCAGCTGGTCGGCGCCCACGTCTCCATCACCTCGCGCAAGGCCCAGACCACGCGCCACCGCATCCTGGGCATCCGCACCGACGAGCGCGCCCAGATGGTCTTCGTGGACACGCCCGGCTTCCAGACGCGCTTCTCCAACGCGCTCAACCGCGCCATGAACCGCGCCGTCACCGCCACGCTCGCCTCGGTGGACGCGATCGTGATGGTGATCGAGGCCACGGGCTGGGACGAGCGCGACGATCCCGTGCTCGCGCTCATCCCGCCGGGCGCCCCGGTGGTGCTCGCGGTGAACAAGGTGGACCGGGTGAAGGACAAGGCGAAGCTCGCCCAGCTGCTGGCCGCCTGCGCGGCCCGGCGCGAGTTCGCGGCGCTGGTGCCGGTGAGCGCGGAGAAGGGTACCCAGGTGAAGGCGCTCGTGGACGAGGTGGCGCGGCTGCTGCCGGAGGGCGAGCCCGCCTACGGCGCCGACGAGATCACCGACCGCTCCGAGCGCTTCCTCGCCGCCGAGCTCGTGCGCGAGCGCCTGTTCCGCCTCCTGGGCGACGAGCTTCCCTACACCGCGGCGGTCGTGATCGACGACTTCAAGGAGGACGGGGCGCTCCGGCGGGTTCACGCCACCATCTACGTCGACCGCCAGGGCCACAAGGCGATCGTCATCGGCGAGAAGGGCGCCACCCTCAAGCGCATCGGCACCGAGGCGCGCATGGCGATGGAGGGCCTTTTCGGGGGGAAGGTCTTCCTCGAGCTCTGGGTCAAGGTGAAGAGCGGCTGGGCCGACAGCGAGGCGATGGTGCGCCAGTGGGGCTACGAGTGAGCGCGCCGGCCGGGGGCCCGGACCGCGGCTACGTCCTGCACTCCTACCCCTACCGCGAGACGAGCCTCATCCTGCAGGTGTGGACGGCCGGGCACGGCCGCTTCGCCGTCGTGGCCAAGGGCGCGCGCCGGCCGCGGAGCGCCGCGCGCGGGGTGCTGGTTCCCTTCCAGCCGCTCTCGTTCACCTGGTTCGGCCGCGGCGAGGTGAAGACGCTCAAGGCCGCCGAGCCTGCCGGACCCGCTCTCCCGCTCGCGGGGCCGAGCCTGCTCTCCGCCTTCTACCTGAACGAGCTCCTCCTCAAGCTCATCCACCGCGACGATCCGCACGAGCAGCTCTGGGCCGCCTACGACGAGGCGATCGCGGAGCTTCGCAGCCGCTCGCGCCGCGCGGCCGGCGTGCCGGGCCTGGTGGCCGCGGAGCCGGGCGTGGGGGAATCGCGCTCGATCGAGCCGGTGCTGCGGCGCTTCGAGCTCGCGATGCTGCGCGAGCTGGGCTACGCGGTGGAGCTGGGGCGGGACGCCGAGACGGGCGCGGCCATCGATCCCGCGCGCGAGTACTGGTACGTGGTCGAGCGCGGTCCCGTGCCGGCCGCCGGGACGGCCGAGCGGGCCGATGCAGTAAAATTGTCCGGCCTCACGCTCGCGCACCTGGAGCGCGGCCGGTTCGACGACGCGCGCACGACCAACGAGGCGAAGAACCTCATGAGAATGCTCATCCACCATTGCCTCGCCGGGCAGGAACTCTCCACGCGCGCCATCGTGCGCGACCTGAAGAGCCTGGAGGACGCCGCATGATCGAGCTCGGCGTCAACATCGACCACATCGCCACCGTGCGCCAGGCGCGCCGGACCTACGAGCCCGACCCCGTGTGGGCCGCGGTGGAGGCGCACCTGGGCGGCGCCGACGGCATCACCGTGCACCTGCGCGAGGACCGCCGCCACATCCAGGACGAGGACGTGCGGCGCCTGCGAGAGCTCACGCACATCAAGCTCAACCTCGAGATGGCCGCCACCGAGGAGATGGTGGGCATCGCGCTGCGGGTGAAGCCCGAGATGGCGATGCTCGTGCCCGAGGGGCGCCAGGAGGTCACCACCGAGGGGGGCCTGGACATCGCCGGGCAGGAGGCGAGGATCCGGGACGTCGTGTCGCGGCTCGCCGGCGCCGGGATCGTGACCAGCGTCTTCATCGACGCGGACGCGAGGCAGGTCGAGGCCGCCTCCCGCGCGGGCGCGCGCGTCTGCGAGATCCACACCGGGCCCTACGCCCACGCCTTCCACTCCAAGGGGCGCGACCCGGAGAGCGCGCCGGTGGTCGCCGAGCTCGCGAAGATCCGTGCCGCCGGCGAGGCCATCCGCGCGCTCGGCATGCGCTTCAACGCCGGCCACGCCCTCAATTACTTCAACGTCGAGCCCGTGGCGGCGCTCCCGGGGGTGCGCGAGCTGCACATCGGGCATGCCATCGTGAGCCGCGCCGTCTTCGTGGGCATGCGCGAGGCCGTGCGCGAGATGAAGGCCCTCATGCTCGCGGCCTCCGGCCACGCGCTGGCCCGGGGGCGCGCGGGGTGATCCTCGGCGTGGGCACCGACGTGGTGGAGATTCGGCGCGTGGCGGCGGCGATCGAGCGCTGGGGCGAGCGCTTCGTCGAGCGCATCCTCACCCCGGAGGAGCGCGCCCGCTACGCCCACACGCGCCAGAAGGCGAGCCACCTCGCCAAGCGCTTCGCCGCCAAGGAGGCCTTCTCCAAGGCGATCGGCACCGGCATCCGCGCGCCCTTCCGCTGGCACGCGGTCTCCGTGGGGCGCGACGGGCGCGGCAAGCCGGGGCTGGTGCCCAGCCCGGAGATGGCGCGCCACCTCGAGGACCTGGGGGTCAAGGCCTCGCACCTCTCGCTCACCGACGACGCGGGGGTGGCCATGGCCTTCGTCGTCCTCGAAGGATAGGAAGGACAGATGCGACTCGGACCGGTGATGGTGGACGTCTCGGGGCTGGAGCTCACCGCCGACGACGTCGAGCGGCTGCAGCACCCGCAGGTCGGCGGCGTGATCCTCTTCGCGAGGAACTTCGCGGCACCGCTGCAGCTCATCCAGCTCTGCCACTCGATCCGCGAGATCCGCAAGCCCTCGCTGCTCATCGCCGTGGACCACGAGGGCGGGCGGGTGCAGCGCTTCCGCCACGGCTTCACCCCGATCCCCGCCATGCGCGAGCTGGGCAAGCTCTTCGACCGCGACCCGGCGCAGGCGCTGGCGGCCGCGCGCGGCTGCGGCTTCGTGATCGCGAGCGAGCTGCAGGCCCACGGCGTGGACTTCACCTTCGCGCCGGTCCTCGACGTGGACTACGGGGAGTCGAGCGTCATCGGCGACCGGGCGCTGCACCGCGACCCGAACGTGATCGCCACGCTCGCCGAGGCGCTGCAGGCCGGCCTCGCGGCCGCGGGCATGTCCTCCGTGGGCAAGCACTTCCCCGGCCACGGCTACGTGCGGGCGGACTCCCACCTCGAGGTGCCCGTGGACGACCGGCCCATGGCGGAGATCGCGGCGAAGGACCTCGTGCCCTTCCAGCGCCTGGCGCGCGCGGGAATGGGCGGGGTGATGCCGGCGCACGTGATCTACCCCAAGGTGGACTCGAAGCCCGCGGGCTTCTCCTCCACCTGGCTGCAGAAGGTGCTGCGCGACAAGCTCCACTTCGACGGCCTGGTCTTCTCCGACGACCTCTCGATGGAGGGGGCGAGCACCGCGGGCGGCATGATCGCCCGGGCCAACGCGGCGCTCAACGCCGGCTGCGACGTGGTGGTGGTCTGCAACGACCCGCGCGCCCAGGACGCCATGCTCGAAGGCCTGGAGCGCCGCCCCGTGGCGCCCACGCTCGCCAAGCGCCTGGAGACGATGCGCGGCCGCGCCATCTCCACCGCGGCCCTCAAGGCGAGCGCCGCCTACCTCGCCGCCACCGAGAACCTCGCCCGCGTCCGTGGCGTTTGAGCCGAAGGCGTTCCTCGCCGGGCTGCCCAACCTTCCCGGGGTCTACCGGTTCCTGAACGCGGCCGGCGAGGTGATCTACGTCGGCAAGGCGCGCGAGCTCAGGAAGCGCGTGTCGTCGTACTTCCAGAAGACGCTCGCGAGCCCCCGCACCGCCCTCATGGTCCAGCAGGTCGCCGGCGCCGAGACCACCGTCACGCGCACCGAGGCCGAGGCGCTCATCCTCGAGAACAACCTCATCAAGGCGCTGCAGCCGCGCTACAACGTCCTCTTCCGCGACGACAAGAGCTACGGCTACATCCTGGTGACCGGCCACCGCTTCCCGCAGATCCGCTTCTACCGGGGCGTGCAGGACAAGGCCAACCGCTACTTCGGCCCGTTCCCCAGCACCTGGGCGGCGCGCGAGACCATCGGCCACCTGCAGAAGATCTTCCGCCTGCGCACCTGCGACGACACGGTGTTCAGCCACCGCTCGCGCCCCTGCCTGCTGGCGCAGATCCGCCGCTGCTCGGCCCCGTGCGTGGGCGCGGTGGGCGAGGAGGACTACCGCCGCGACGTCGAGCACGCCGCCAAGTTCCTCGAGGGCCGCGAGGACGACGTGGTCGACGACCTCACGCGCAAGATGCAGGACGCCTCCGACCGCCAGGACTACGAGGCCGCCGCGCGCTTCCGCGACGAGATCCGCATGCTGCAGCGCATCCTCTCCGGGCAGGCGGTGGAGGCGGCAGGCGCCCGCGACGCGGATATCGTGGCCGCGGTCGAGAAGGAGGGGACCTGGTGCGTGACGCTCGCCATGGTCCGCTCCGGCCGCCACCTGGGCGACCGCAGCTTCTTCCCGCAGAACGCCGGCGGCAGCGACGCGGCCACGGTCGTCGAGGCCTTCCTCGCCCAGCACTACGCGGTGCAGCCGGTGCCCTCGCGCGTGATCGCCGACGCGCTGCAGGACGCCCCCGCGATGGGCGAGCTCCTCGCGGCCATCGCCGCGCGCCCGGTGGCGATCGTCACCCGCCCCCAGGGGGAGGCCCGCCTGTGGCTGGAGATGGCGCGCAAGAACGCCGAGATCTCGCTCGCCGGGCGCCTGGCCGCGCAGGCCACCCAGGAGGCGAGGGGGACGGCGCTCACGGAGTTCCTCGGGGCCCAGGCGCCGGTGGCGAGGATCGAGTGCTTCGACATCAGCCACACGATGGGGGAGGCCACCGTGGCCTCCTGCGTGGTCTACGACAAGGGCGGCATGCAGCCTTCCGAGTACCGGCGCTTCAACGTGAAGGACGTGGCAGCCGGCGACGACTACGGCGCCATGCGCTACGCGCTGGAGGCGCGCTACCGCAAGCTCGCGGAGGGCGAGGGCCGGGTGCCGGACCTCGTCCTCATCGACGGCGGCACCGGGCAGCTCAATGCGGCGATCGGGGTGATGCAGGACCTCGGGCTCGCCGACATCGCCATGGTGGGCGTGGCCAAGGGCGAGGAGAGGAAGCCCGGGCTCGAGCAGCTCTTCGTGGCGGGCGAGGAGGGCGCGCGGCGGCTTCCCCCGGACCACCCGGCGCTGCACCTCATCCAGCAGGTCCGCGACGAGGCCCACCGCTTCGCCATCACCGGACACCGCGCCCGGCGCGGCAAGGCCCGCACCGCCTCGCGCCTGGAGGACATCGGCTCCGTCGGGCCGAAGCGACGCCAGAAGCTCCTGGCCCACTTCGGAGGGTTGCAGGGCGTGATGGCCGCGAGCGTCGACGACCTCGCCCGCGTGGAGGGGATCAGCCGTAAACTGGCGGAACGCATCTACAACGAGCTGCACTGAATGCTGCCGAAGGAGCACACCCTCCCGCTCATCCTCACGTACCTGCGGATCCTCGCGATCCCGCTGTTCGTGGCGGTGCTCTACGTGCCGGAGTCGTGGATCGCCGAGCGCACCGCGAGCGTGATCTCGATGTGGATCTTCATCCTGGCGGCGATCACCGACTGGGCCGACGGCTACCTCGCGCGCAAGTGGAACCAGACCACGCCCTTCGGCGCCTTCCTCGACCCGGTGGCCGACAAGCTCATGGTGGCCGCCGCGCTCATCGTCCTCACCGAGAAGGGATTCGTGGACCCGCTCGCCACCCTGATCATCATCTCGCGCGAGATCACCATCTCGGCG
>PQAI01000288.1 GCA_003105245.1 Betaproteobacteria bacterium
ATCACGATGAGCGGCAAGTCGCGCACGCCGGTGGCGGGCGAGGTGCCCAATCCCCTCGATCCGCCATCGGGCTGCGCCTTCCACCCGCGCTGCCCGCACGCGAACGACCGCTGCCGGCGCGAGCGCCCGGAGCTGCGCGCCATGGGCGAGAGCCAGGTCGCCTGCCACGCCCAGGAGGAAGGCCGCCTGCCGCCGCGGCCGACCTGAGGCTGCCCGGGCGGCGTGCCGGGCCCTGTGCCGGACCGGGGCATGCGAGAATGGTCCCATGGGGGAAAAGGGGAAACCGCGCAAACCGGCCGCGGGCTTCACGCTGGTCGAGCTGATCATCGCCCTGGCCATCGTCGCGGTCCTCGCCGGCCTGGCCGGCGCGGGTTACACGCGCTATCGCGAGCGCTTGCGCGTGACCCAGGCCGTAGCCGACATCGGGGCCATCGCCGCCTCCATCAAGCGCCACGAGCTCGAGAACAGGGCGATGCCCGGCAGCCTCGGCGAGGTCGGCGCCGGCGCGCGGCTCGACCCCTGGGGCCGTCCCTACCAGTACGTCGACCTCGGGTCGATGAAGGGCAACGGCATGGCGCGAAAGGACAAGAAGCTCGCGCCGCTCAACTCCGACTTCGACCTCTACAGCCTCGGCAAGGACGGCCAGTCGAAGCCGCCGCTCGTCACCCCGGTGAGCCGCGACGACGTGGTGAGGGCCCGCGACGGCCAGTTCATCGGCCTCGCCCAGGACTTCGATCCTTGAAATCGCTGTGGGGACGCTTCCTCACGGGACGCGTCGCCCGGCGCGCCTTCCTGGTGCTCGGCCTTTCGGCCTTCGTTCCCCTCGCGCTGATGGCGGCGCTCTCGCTCGACGAGGTGCGCACGATCCTGCTCCAGCTGGGCGACAAGCGCCTGGCCGCCAGCGCGAAATCCTACGGCATGGCGGTCTTCGAGCGGCTCCTCCTGGCCGACGAGGTGGCGAAGGCGGTCGCGGGGCGGTCGGCGGATTCGCTCTCCGAGGGGTCACTGGCCCGCCGCAGCTTCGTCGCGCTCGGCACGGTGGGACCCGATGGGACCCTCGCCGCCGCGATCGGCCAGCCGCGCCTTCCTCCCCTCGCGCCCGAGGCCGCCGAGCGGCTCGCGCAGGGCAAGCCGGTGGTGGCGGTCGAGCGGCGCGGGGACGGCGTGCACGTGATCCTTGTCGCGGCGACGGGCGCGGGAGAGGGGCGCCCGGCGGTCGTGGCCGAGCTCGCGCCCGACTTCCTCTGGGGATCCGAGG
The DNA here is from genome assembly GCA_003105245.1 of Betaproteobacteria bacterium. Lineage (GTDB taxonomy): Bacteria > Pseudomonadota > Gammaproteobacteria > Burkholderiales > Usitatibacteraceae > FEB-7. The sequence goes on from PQAI01000288.1 coordinate 1,259, forward strand.
ACCTCTACCCGGCGGCCACCGACTTCTGCATCTTCGAGCAGGGGACGCGGCTCGTCCTGTCCTGCTCGCTTCCCGACGGCCGTGCCCTGGTGCCCGCCGCGGACACCGCCTCCGGCCAGACACGCCTGCAGGCCGTGCGCTGGGAGCGCGAGGGCGAGCAACATCGCGCGGTCGCGTGGGGCCAGTTCATGCGCGCGGGCTTCGGGACGGCCGACTGGGTCTTCGTCGCCACGCAGCCCGAGAGCTTCCAGCTCGCGCCGGTGACGGAATTCCGCCAGATCTACGTCCCCGTCGTGGCGCTGGCGCTGCTGCTCGTCACGTGGCTCACGATCCGCCAGGCGCGCGCGATCCTCGTTCCCGTGGAGCGCCTGGCCGAGCGCGCGCGCGCCATCGCGGGCAACGACTTCGCCGGCCGCCTCGACATGCCGCGCGGCGACGAGTTCGGCGAGCTCGCCGCGGCCTTCGACAACATGTCGGGAAAGCTGGGCCACCAGTTCGCCGCGCTGAAGGCGCTTTCCGAGATCGACCGGCTGATCCTCGCCACCGCGGACACCGGGAAGGTGGTCGGCACCGTCATCGAGCGCATGGGCGACGTCGTGCCGGCGGAAGCGGTGAGCGTGATCCTCTTCGACCGCGACGACCCGGGACACGCCCATGCCCACTACCGCGGCCCGCGCACCGGCGGCGCGACGACGGAGGCGCGGATCGCGATCGACCCCGAGACCCGCCGCACCCTCGAGACGGAGGAGAAGGGCGCGTGGATCGCGCTCGCGGTCCCGGTGCCCGGGCACCTCGCGCACGTGGCCGACGAGGGCATCCGCTCCGCCTACGTGCAGCCCATCGTCTGGCGCGAGGTCGTGTGCGGGGCGCTCGTCCTCGGCTACCGCGCCGAGGCGGCGCGCAACGACGAGGAGCGCCGGCAGGCCCGGGAGTTCGCCGATCGCATCGCGGTGGCGGTGTCCTCCGCGTGGCGCGACGAGCAGCTCTACGTGCAGGCCCACTTCGACGCCCTCACGGGGCTGCCCAACCGGCTGCTCTTCAAGGATCGACTCACGCAGGAGATCGCGCGCTGCCAGCGCGAGGAACGCCGCTTCTCCATCCTCTTCATCGACCTCGACCGCTTCAAGGACGTGAACGACTCCTTCGGGCACTCCGCGGGCGACGCGGTGCTCAGGGAGGCCGCGGCGAGGATCCGGGCCTGCGTGCGCGGAAGCGACACGGTGTCGCGCCTCGGCGGCGACGAGTTCACCGTCCTCCTCGCCAACCTCCAGCGCCCGCAGGACGCGGGCCGCATCGCCGAGAACATCGTCCGCGCGCTCGCCCGCGAGTTCGCCGTCGGCGAGCACCGCTCCTTCCTAGGCGCGAGCGTGGGCATCGCCTCGTACCCCGGCGACGGAGCCTCGGCCGAGGAGCTGCTCCGGAACGCCGACGCCGCGATGTACCGCGCAAAATCCGCCGGGCGCTCGCAGGCCGTCTACTTCGAGGAGCGGATGAACGCCGAGGCGCTCGCCCGGCTCGAACTCGACCGCGACCTGCGCGAGGCGATCGGCAACGGGGAGCTCGAGCTCCACTACCAGCCGCAGGTCGTCCTGGAGACCGGCGCGGTGCTCGCCGCGGAGGCGCTCCTGCGCTGGCGGCACCCGCGGCTCGGCATGATCCCGCCCGGCCGGTTCATCCCCCTGGCGGAGGAGTCCGGCTACATCGACGAGATCGGCAGGTGGGCGTTGCGCGAGGCCTGCGTCCGCATGCGCGCATGGCGGGACGCCCGGCTCCCGGTCGCGCAGGTGAGCGTCAACGTCTCGCCGCGGCAGTTCCGCCGCGGCGGGCTGGCCCGCCTCATCCGCGACTGCGTCGACGAGGCGGGCATCCCGCCGCAATGCCTGGAGCTCGAAATCACGGAGGGGCTCCTGATGGAGCAACCCGAGGCCGCCGAGGGCATGCTGCACGAGCTGCACGCGATGGGCGTGCGCATCGCGCTCGACGACTTCGGCACCGGGTTCTCCTCGATGGCCTACCTGAAGCGCTTTCCCGTGCGCACCATCAAGATCGACCGCGTCTTCGTGGAGGGCCTGGGGCCGGGCGGCGACTCGCGGGCCATCGTCGCGGCCATCATCGCGATGTCGCGCGCCCTCGGAAAGAACGTCGTCGCGGAAGGGGTGGAGACGGCGGCGCAGCTCGCGGTCCTCGGGGAGCTCGGCTGCGACGAGATCCAGGGGTACTACTTCGCGCCGGCCCTGCCCTCGGCGGACTTCGAGGCCTACGTCCGCTCGCGGCCGGCCGCGGCCTAGCGGGCACTCAGAAGACGAAGGGGACGATCGCCCGCGTGCGCCGGCGGTAGGCCTCGTATCCCGGGTGCAGGATCGCGAGGCCCCTCTCCTCGCGCCTCGCCTTGGCGGCGAGCACCGCCGCGAGCGCCACCCACGCGGCCCACTGCCAGGCGTCGCCTCCCAGCGCGAAGGCGGCCATCGCCAGCAGCACGGCGAGGTACATGGGATGCCGCACCCACGCGTACGGGCCGCCCGTCACCAGCCTGCCTTCCGGGTGCGGGTCGGGGCGGATGTTGAAGTTGCCGGGGCGATTGGCCGCCAGCGCCCAGGCGCCCACCGCGACGCCCGCGCCAAGGAGCGCGACGAAGCCGGGGCCGATCGCGCCCGCGTCCAGGCGGACGGCCATCAGCGCCATCAGGCCGAACTGCAGGGCGACGAGCAGGCTCGACACGGCGCGCCTCAGCGCCCCAGCCCCCGCGCCATCACGACGGCGAAGACCGGGATCATGGCGGCCACGTGCACCTCCCACATGAGCCAGCGGCGAAGCCGCGCGCGCTCCTCGTCGGGAACCGCGAAGGCGGACCCGGAGTCGGCCAGGCGGCGCCAGCGCCGGATGGAGAGCGTCGGCGCGATCGAGAGCGCGGCCACGGCGAGGAAGAGCGTCACCTTGGCGTGGAACACCCAGTCGCCGGCGTAGAAGCCCCAGCCCTTGGCGCCCCAGATGGCGCGCGCGAACCCGGTGGCGAGCGTGACGAGGGCGGCCCCGAAGTACCAGAGGTCCACGCGCGCGAGCAGGCGAACCGCGGCAGCGTCCAGCGTGGCCCTCGCGAGCATCAGCTCCACCGTGAGGAAGGCGAAGAGCACGAACACCGCGGTGAAGTGCAGGTAGGCGAGGACGGCGTCGAGCCACATGGTCAGCTCCCTTTCCCCAGGAACACGCGCAGGCGGGAGACGGCCTCCTCGAGCCGCGCGACGGGCTGCGTGTAGGCGATCCGGATGTGGCGCTCGGGGGCGTTGAAGCCGAAGTCCTTTCCCGGCGTGAACGCCACCCCGGCCTGCGAGAGCGCCGCGCGCGCGAGCGCGAAGCTGTCGTCGGTGAGTCGCGAGCATCCCGCGTAGACGTAGAACGCGCCCTCGGGGACGGCGCCGATCGAGAAGCCCAGGGAGGCGAGCGCCGGCAGCAGGAAGTCCCGCCGGGCCTGCAGCTCGCGCCGGCGCGCTTCCAGGATCTCGATCGTCCCGGGCGAAAAGGCGGCGAGCGCCGCGTGCTGGGCGATCGTGGACGGCGAGATGTAGAGGTTCTGCGCGAGCTTCTCGACCTCGCGCGCGTACGCCCCGGGAACGACCATCCAGCCCAGGCGCCAGCCCGTCATCTGGAAGTACTTSGAGAAGCTGTTGATCACGAAGACGTCGCTTCCGGCCTCGAGGGCCGTGCGCGCGTCGCGGCCGTAGGTGAGGCCGTGGTAGATCTCGTCGACGAGGAGCGTGGCGCCGCGTCCGCGCSCCAGGCCCGCGAGCGCSGCGATCTCTCCGGGCTCGACCAGSGTGCCGGTGGGGTTGGACGGGCTCGCCACCATGACGACGCGCGTGCGCGGGGTCCACGACGCCTCGGCGAGCGCCGGGGTGAGCTGGTAGCGCGACGCCGCGTCCACCGGAACGAGCCGCGGGACGCCTCCCAGGGCGTGCACGAAATGGCGGTTGCAGGGATAGCCGGGATCGGCCAGCAGCACCTCGTCGCCGGGATCGAGCAGCACGCCGAAGGCGAGCAGCAGCGCCGCGCTCGAGCCCGCGGTGACGACGACGCGCGCCGGATCGACCTCCACGCCGTAGCGATCCCGATAGAAGGCGGAGATCGCCTCGCGAAGCGGCGCGATGCCCAGGGCCGAGGTGTAGAACATCGGCTGCGAGTCCAGGGCGCGCTTCGCGGCCTCGACGACGGGCGCGGGGGTGGCGAAGTCGGGCTCGCCGATCTCGAGGTGGACCACGTCGCGGCCCTGCGCCTCGAGCGCGCGCGCGAGCGTCTGGATCTCCATCACCTCGAAGGGCGCGATGGCGGCCATGCGCGTGGCGAGGTGAAATCCGGCGGCGCGGTTCTCCATGGGACGGATTCTACGCGCGCAGGTGCTCGTCCCAGAACCTCTGCAGGCGCTTGGCGGAGACCGGGAACGGGGTCTTCAGCTCCTGCGCGAAGAGCGAGATGCGAAGCTCCTCCACGAGCCAGCGGAACTCCTCCAGCCTCGGCTCGCGCAGCCCCGCCTTGCGGTCGGCCTCGGCGCGCGCCTCGTACTGCGCCCACAGGCCCGCGACCACGGGGGCGTGGCGCTGGTCGCGCTCCGGGTTGCCGCGGTACTTCACGAGGCGCAGCGCCGCGCCCTTGAGGTAGCGCGGGACGTGCTCGAGCCGCTCCCAGGGCGTGCGCGCGAGGAAGCCGGGGTAGACGAGCCGGTCGCGCTGGGCCTTCGCCTCGTGCGCGACCTTGCCCAGCCCGGTGGAGCGGGCGAGTTCCGCGGCGAGCGCGTGCTGCGCCTCGGCGATGGCCGCGGCGTGCCGCGTGGCCGCCTCGGTCACCGCCGGCAGCCGCGCCTTGGCGCGCTTCTTCTGCTCCTCGAAGGCCTTCGGCGAGCGCGGCAGCTCGTCCTCGCCCACGAAGGCGCGGTCGAGGACGCATTCCACGAGGTCGGCGCGCAGGCGCTCGGGCGGCATCACCGGCTGCAGCTTGAGGGCGAGCGCATTGAATCCGGAGGGCCCGCGCTCGAGGTTCTTCACCTGCTCCCGGAGCTCGAAGGCGAGCAGGCGCTTCACGCCGCCGCGGTGCGATTCGGCCGCCTTGTCCTTCGTGTCGAAGAGCCGGATGGAGACGCTCTCGCCCTCGTCGGCGAGCGCGGGATAGCCCGTGAGCGCCTGGTTGTTGCGGCGGAAGGTCACTTCCGCCGGGAGGTCCCCGAAGTCCCACGCCCGGATCCCCTCGCGCTCCAGGCCGGGCTTCGACTGCGCCAGCGTGAGCTGGGCGGCCTCGCCGAGGCGCGCGCGCAGCTCGCCCAGGTCGCGGCCCATCGCGAGCTCGCGCTTCGCGTCGTCCACGACGCGCAGGTTCATCCGCAGGTGGGCGGGGCACTCGTCCTTCGACCACACGCCGGAATCCAGGCGCTCGCCCACGAGCCGCGAGGCGTAGGCGAGCACCTCGTCGGCGATGCGGCGCTCGCCCGGCTTCGCGCGCTCGAGGAAGGCGGTCACGTGCTCGGGCACCGGGACGAGCGCGGTGCGGATGCGCTTGGGCAGGGCCTTCATCGTCCAGGCCACCTTCTCGCGCACCATGCCGGGCACCAGCCAGTCGATGGCCGCCTCGTCGACCTGGTTGAGGAGCGCGAGCGGCACGTTCATCGTTACGCCGTCCAGGGCGTGCCCCGGCTCGAAGCGGTAGGCGAGCGGGAACGCGTGCTCGCCCAGGCGGAGCTGGCGGGGAAAAAGCTCCTCGGTCACCGACTCGGCGCCGTGGCGCATGAGGTCGGACTTCGAAAGGAAAAGGAGCTTCGGTTCCCCCTTCGCGGCCGCCGCGTACCACGCCTCGAAGGAGCGGGAGTCGCGCACCTCCGCCGGCACGCGCGCCGCGTAGAAGGCGAACACGGCACGCTCGTCCACCAGCACGTCCTGGCGCCTCGCCCGGTGCTCGAGCTCCTCGACCTCGCGCACGAGCGCGCGGTTGTGCGCGAAGAAGGGCTGCCGCGTGTCGAACTCGCCGGCGACCAGCGCCCCCTCGATGAAGATCTCGCGGGCGCGCGCCGGGTCCAGGCGGCCGAAGCTCGCCTTGCGGCGCGAGACGATCGTGAGCCCGTACAGGGCCACCGATTCGTAGGCCACGACCTCGCCGCGGGCGCGGTCCCAGTGCGGCTCGGCGTGCGTTCGCGTCACCAGGTGCGCGGCCGCCTTCTCGATCCACTCGGGCTCCACGCGCGCGACGTTGCGGGCGAAGACGCGCGTGGTCTCCTGCAGCTCCCCGGCCATGATCCAGCGCGGCCGGTTCTTCTTGAGCCCCGAGCCGGGCCAGACCGCGAAGGCGATGCCGCGCGGCGCGTTGTAGTGGTCGCCCTCCTGCGACTTGACGCCGACGTTGCCCACGAGGCCCGCCAGGAGCGCGCGGTGCACCTGCTCGTAGGTGGCGTCGGTGGCGTTCTCGCGGATGCCCAGCTCCGCGGCCATCTCGCGCAGCTGCCCGGCGAGGTCGCGCCACTCGCGCATGCGCACGTAGGAGAGGAAGTGCTCGCGGCAGGTGGCCCAGAGCTTGCGGCTGGACTCCTTGTGGCGGAAGGCCTCGTCGAAGAACTTCCACAGGTTCAGGAGCTGCACGAAGTCGGACGCCTCGTCGCGGAACTCCTCGTGCGCGCGGTCCGATTCCTGCCGCTTCTCCTGCGGGCGGTCGCGCGGGTCCTGGATGGAGAGGGCGGAAGCGAGGATCACCATCTCGCACAGGCAGTTGTGCTCGCGCGCGGCCACCAGCATGCGCCCGATGCGCGGGTCGACCGGCAGCCGCGAGAGCTCGCGCCCGATCGGGGTGAGGCTTCGCCGCTCGTCGATGGCGCCCAGCTCGAAGAGCGTGCGGTAGCCGTCCTCGATCTGCCGGGGCGTGGGCGGCTCCACGAAGGGGAAGTCGGCGACGTCGCCCAGCTCGAGGGCCGCCATGCGCAGGATGGCGCTCGCAAGCGAGGTGCGCAGGATCTCGGGCGTGGTGAACTCGGGCCTCGCCGCGAAGTCGTCCTCGGCGTAGAGGCGGATGGCCACCCCGCTCGCCACCCGGCCGCAACGGCCCGCGCGCTGCTTCGCCGCGGCCTGCGAGACGGGCTCGATGCGCAGCTGGTCGATCTTCTGGCGCGCGCCGTAGCGCTTGACGCGGGCGAGCCCCGTGTCGATCACGAAGTGGATGCCGGGGACCGTGAGCGAGGTCTCGGCCACGTTGGTCGCGAGCACGATGCGGCGCTGGCCGGAGGGCTCGAAGACGCGGTCCTGCTCCTCGGCGGAAAGGCGCGAGAAGAGCGGCAGGATCTCGGTGCCCCGGGGGTGGTGCTTGCGCAGCGTCTCGGCCGTCTCGCGGATCTCGCGCTCGCCCGGCAGGAAKACGAGGATGTCRCCGCTGCGGCTGCCGCGCGCGATCTCGTCCACCGCCTTCGCGATGGCCTCGTTCATGTCCACCGGTTCGTCATCTTCGTCCTCGACCTCGAAGTACTCSGGCCKGTAGCGGACTTCGACGGGCCAGGTGCGCCCCGACACCTCGATCACCGGCGCGCCGCCGAAGAAATCGGAGAAGCGCTGCGTGTCGATGGTGGCGGAGGTGACGATCACCTTGAGCTCGGGGCGCGCCGCGACGAGGCGCTTGAGGTAGCCGAGCAGGAAGTCGATGTTGAGGCTCCTTTCGTGGGCCTCGTCGACGATGATCGTGTCGTAGGCGCGCAGCTCGCGGTCGGAGTGCGTCTCGGCGAGCAGGATCCCGTCGGTCATCACCTTGACGACGGTGTCGGGATTGGTGCGGTCCTGGAAGCGGATCTTGTGCCCGACGAAGCCCTTCGGCGTGCCGGGGAGCTCGTGCGCGAGGCGGGAGGCGAGGCTGCGGGCCGCGATGCGCCGCGGCTGCGTGCAGCCGACGAGACCTGCGGCGCCGCGGCCCAGCGCGAGGCAGATCTTGGGGATCTGCGTGGTCTTGCCCGAGCCCGTCTCGCCGCAGACGATGGTCACCGGATGCGCCGCCACCAGCGCGGCGATCTCGTCGCGCTTCTGGGCGATGGGAAGCTCCTCGGGAAAGCGCGGGCGCGGGAGCCTCGCCGCGCGCTCGGCGCGCGCCTTGCGCGAGCGCTCCACCAGCGCCGCGAGGAGGGCCTTCTCGCGCTCGCCGGGACGGCCGGCGCGCGCGCGCTCCGCGACCGTGTCGGCCAGCGCGGCGATCTTCGGGTGGTCGGCCGCGAGCGTGGCGGCCAGCAGGTCTTCGGGGAGGGCGCTCAAGCCGCCATTCTACGGAAAAGCGCGCCGCCCTCCCGCCGCGCCCCCGGGGTCAGAGGCGGCGGGCGGGGGTCCCGGACGGCGGCGGGAAGGCCGCCAGCCGTCGGGCCTCCCTTTCGAGGTCGACGAGCTTGCGGCGGATGCGCGTGTCGGCGCGCAGGCGCTCGGCCACCGCCTCCGTCTCGCGGAAAGCGTAGAAGAGCACCATCCCCACGAAGAAGAAGGCCATGAGCCCCGCGATGGGATGGGGACCCGACTCGACGAAGAAGATGTTGATGGTCGCGGGAACGGTCGCCGGGATCGAGAGCGCGGGATGCGCCCAGCGCACGGGCGCGTAGGCCGTGATCGAGCCGCCGACGTAGCAGGTGATCACCATGATCGCGAAGTTCTGGTTCGGGCCGGGCTCGCCCGGGAAGATCCAGGTGCCCAGGAGCCCCCACTGGATGCCGGCGAGCAGGTTTCCCAGCACGGCGAGCCGTCCCCAGTCGCGGGAATCGAGCCCCATGGCGCCGGCGTGGTACGCCCAGCCCAGCCCCAGGCGCAGGGCCGCCACGACGATGCCGTAGCCGAGCCACAGCACGTGTTCCGGACCCAGGCCGTTCTCGCCGAGGACGAAGATGCACAGGATCGTGCCCACGAGCGCCGCGCCGGCACCCAGGGAAAGGTTGCGGTAGAGCTCGGCGACCTGGAGGGCTTCCACGTCCTGGGCGAGGACGGMCGGGGGCACCCCGTTGCCCGGTGGGAGAGGGTTCATGGCTCGCGCGCCTTTCGCGGGCGGCGACCGCCCGCTGTTAAGTATTGTGGGCAGATGTTAGCGCATGTTAATCGGGCGCGCCACACCGCCCGCCGCCGGCCGGGCGCCGGCGGCCTGCCGCGGAAAGCCTCAGGGATTGAGCTGGCGGTAGACGCTCGTGGAGATGCGCGAGAGCGCCGGGCGGTCGATCTCGCCCGACAGCGCGTAGCCCCAGTTGCCGTCGATCCAGTAGAAGACGGACACGGCGCCTTCCTGCGCGTAGCGGAACGCCGTCTGCCCCTCGTCCTTCGACTTCGCGGAGACGTAGAGCGTGAGCCGCCGCCCCGCCGCCTCCTGGTACATGAACTGCGCCACGGGGCCGTCGGGGCCCGGCAGCAGCCGGCCGCCCAGCAGCTCGAAGCCCTCCTCCGCCAGGACCGGGACCTTGAGCTTCGTCCCCAGGCGCTTGGAGAGCCAGGCCACGAGGTGCTCCTGCTGCGCGGCGTCCACCTCGACGGGGTGGCGGACCTCCATCGCGTAGACCAGGTGGGCGCGCGCGGCCCGCGCGGGAAGCGCCTGCGCGCCCGCCGCGGCGAGCGGCGCTTCCGGGGTGCCCGGCCAGGGCCGCGGCAGGGCGAGGCCGATGGCCACGCCCGCGGCGAGCACCGCCGCCGCCCGCGCGTAGCCGATCCACGCGGGGCGCTGCAGGTGCAGGCGCGCCGGGACGGGCTCGAGGAGCACCGGGTCGAATCGCTCGTGCAGGAGCCGGTCCTGCTCCCTGTCGGTCGTCATTGCACCACCTTGAGATTGGCGCGCTCCGGTTCGCCGTCCAGGTGGCGGCGGAGCTTGTCGCGGGCGCGCGAAACACGCGACATCACGGTGCCCATGGGCACGCCCAGGGCACGGCTCACCTGCTCGTAGCTCATCTCCTCGAGTCCCACCAGGAGCAGCACCTCGCGCTGCTCCGCGGGGAGCTTCGCCAGGGCGCGCTCGATGTCGCGCAGGTCCGTGGAGGAGACGGGATTGCCGGGGGCGGCGAGGTTCTCGTCGACCTCCTCGGTGGGAGAGATGCGGCGTGCCTTGAGCTGGTTCACGAAGACGTTGTGCATGATGGAGAAGAGCCAGGCGCGCAGGTCCCCCGGCCGCCAGAGGTGGAACTTGCGCACCGCGCGCTCCAGCGTGTCCTGCACGAGGTCGTCGGCAGAATCCCGGTCCCCCACCAGCGCGCGCGCGTAGCGGCGCAGGTTGGGGATGTAGGGAAGGACCTGCTCGTAGTCCAAGGACGGGGCTCCTGTCGCGCCTTCGGGCGCAAGCGTACGACGGATAGAACAGCCGCGGGCGGCTCCTTATTCCCCGACCGCCGACTCCGGCAGGAGGACCACGCCGCGGGGGGAGCGGATCTCCGCGGAGATCCCGGCGGCTTCCGCCTCCACGAGGCCCGCCGGCCCGCCCTCCGGCAGGCCCAGGTCGCGAAGCGCGGACTGCAGGCGGCGGGCTTCCGGCGAGCGCAGCGTGAGCCGGTGCAGGCGGCACCCCGACGGCGGGAGCGCGGCCGCCGGATGCCGGTCGCCCTCCCACTGGATCAGCGTGGGAAACACCCCGGCCGCGGGCAGGGACCCGTCGGGGGGCACGCCGATCCGCCAGCGATAGTCGCCGCGCGAGAGCGCGAGCACCTCGCCCACGAGGCCGGGATGGCGCGCGCGTGCCGCCTCGATGTCGTCCGTTCGCGCCACCCAGTGGACCAGCGCCGGGCCAGTTGCCAGGCGCCGGGCCATCGCGGGGTCGTCGAGCCCGAACCAGCGCGCCCGGGATGGGGCCGGCGCCCCGGGGTCGATCGCGATGATCTCGAGGTACGCGCCGCCGTCCAGCGCGAGGAGGCGGTTGTGCGTTCCCATGAGCGCGTGCCGGCCCCCGGCCGCCGTGGGCACGCCGAGCCTCGCCTCGAGCCAGCGCGCGCCCTCCTCGAGCGTGCGCGCGGCCACCACCAGGTGATCGAGGGCGAGGCTCATGCCATGGTGATGCCTTCGTCGGCCATCGTCTTCTTCACCGCGGGCCGCGCCAGCACGCGGTCGACGAGCGCGGTGTAGTTCGCGAGGTCCTTCACCGGGAAGCCGTTGCGGTTGCCCCAGCGGTAGAAGACGAGGAGGTAGGCGTCCAGGACCGTGAAGTGCCCGCCGACGGCCCACTTCCGGCCCGCGAGCAGCCGGTCGATCTCGGCCAGGCAGGCGCCGAAGGCCTTGCGCCCGCCCTCCTTCACCGCCTCCAGGTGGGCCTCGCCCTGCACGTAGCGCTCGGGGCGGAAGAGGTGGGCGTAGGCCGGGTGCACCGTGTCGGCGAGCCAGGCCATCATCGAGAGCGCCTGCGCCTGGTCCCAGGTCGTCTTCGGCCACAGGCCCTTCTGCGGGAAGCCCCCGCCCAGGAAGGAGAGGATCGCCACGTTCTCGACGAGCACCTTGCCGTCGACGGCGAGCGCCGGCACGCGCCCGCGCGGGTTGATCTTCAGGTACTCCGGCGAGCGCTGCTGGCCCTGCGCCGTGCTGATGCGAACGGCCTCGTAGGGGATGCCCAGCTCCTCGAGGACGATGTGGGGGGCGAGCGAGCAGGCGCCCGGCGAGTAGTAGAGGGTGAGCTTCACGGGACTTCTCCAGGATGGCGTGGAGAGGCGATTCTCGCACGCCCGCGCGGGCCCTCGCCCTACGCCTGCGCCGCGCGGTAGGGCGCGAGCTCCTCCTGCGTCATCGCGGCGAGGGTCTTCGCGGCGTTCCGGTAGCCCACGCCCACCGCGTGGTCGAACGCCTGCCAGTCCAGGATGCCCACGCTCGGCAGGCCGAGGCGGAACTCGAGGTCGGCCAGGGACTCGGAGAAGCGCTCGCGCGAGGCGCTGTAGAGCGTGGCCGCGCTCGTGAGGGTGGCCATGAGGGACGGCACGCGGTACTTGCGCCGGCTGCCCGTGAGCTTGTCCCAGGCGAGCGTCCAGCCCCCCGGGACCTCGTCGTAGCCCACGTCCTGGTGCGCGTCGCGCGAGATGCTCACGCCGACGATCCGGGCCACCCCCATGCGCGCCATCACGTCGGTGGGGTAGTTGTTGAAGACGCCGCCGTCGACCATCAGGTCGCCGTCGATCGGCACGGGCGGAAGCAGGCCCGGCACGGCGCAGCTCGCGCGCACGCTCCTCGCGAGGCTGCCGCGCCGCAGGACCGCCTCGAAGGCCCGCGAGTAGTTCGAGGCCACGCAGAAGAACGGCTTCCACGTGTCCTCGATGCGCGCGTCCGCGGCGCCCAGGTGCTCGATGGCCTCCTCGACGAGGGCCTTGAGCTGGCGGCCCTTGACGAGCGAGGCGAGCGGCATCAGGTTCACGTCCCCCGTCGGGTTGGCGGTGAACGCCTCGCGCGCGTAGGCGATGAGCTCGTCGGCCGGCACGTCGAGCGCGATGAGGGCGCCCATGGCCGCGCCCATGCCGCTGCCGCCCACGTGGTCGATCGCGATGCCCTGCTCCTGCAGCGCCTTGTAGACGCCGAGCTGCGCGAAGCAGCGCGCGCCGCCGCCGCACAGCACCAGGCCCGTGGCGAGGCCGGCCTGCGTGCGTGCGAGCCGCGCGATGTCGGCCTCGCGGGCCGGGCGCACGTGCGCGTGCCCCGCCACGCTCCCGGCGGGACGCCGGTCGAGCCACTCGGCGGTGCGCGCGGGCAGCGCGGTCGCCTCGCCGTGCAGCAGCACGAGCACCTGCTCCGCCCCCGTCACCCGGCCCTCGCCGTGCAGGTAGCGCGATTCCTCCGCTCCGGGCTCCGGCGAGGCCGCCGCGTCCGCGAGCAGCAGGATGCGGTCCGCCATGCGCAGGCATCGCTGGCTCCACTCGGATCCGAGGTCCGCGTCCGGCACGTAGACCACCGCCGAGTGGCGCGACTCCAGCTCGTCGAGCGCCTTCGTGAGCTGGCCGTAGCGCTCGCCCTGCGCCCTGCCCGCGCCCGCGATTCCCGGGACGCCCAGGCGCGACTCCAGCGCGGCCGCCGTGAGCAGGATCGGCTCCCCGTCGGCCGGCAGGTGGGCCACCAGCCGCGCGCCCAGCGAGGCGGCGTCCACGCCCGGCGTGACGGGCAGCAGGCACAGGTTGGTGATGCGSCGCCTCTCGCGCCGCGATCCGCCGGCCCGGCCCATGCGGTCGATGACGAGGCGCGCCATGCCGAGCGTGGCCTGCGGGTGCGCGGCCAGCAGCCTCTCCAGGTTCGGGCGCGTGATGCGCGCGAGCACCGAGTCGCGCAGCGCGACCACCGTCGCGTTGCGCACGGCGCCCGTGAAGAACGACATCTCGCCGATGGTCTCGCCGCGCGTGATCTCGCTCAGAACCCGCTTGTGCGGCCCTTCGCCCGGATCGGGTCGCGGGTGGCGCCGCGCCGGCCCGCTGCCGCCATAGGCCCGCAGCCGCCCGCAGATCACGATGTAGAGATCGCTGTCCGTGTCGCCCTGCCGCACGACCGTCCCGCCGCCGGGGATCTCGACCCACTCCAGCAGCGGCATCAGCTCCCCGAGGGTCTCCTCGTCCAGCTCGCCGAAGAGGCCGCGCAGGCCCTCGGCGAGCAGCTTCACCTGGAAGTCCGGCAGCGGCCGGGCCACGTCGTTCATGGGCGTTTCCCCCTGCGTTGGCCGGCGGGCTCGCGCGCGGGAAGCCACGCGAACGGGTCGTGGTCGAAGTCGACCCACGCCGGGCGGATCTTGCGCGTGAACGGGTAGACCAGCCCCTGGGCGTTGATGGTCCAGTGGGCGGCCACACCTCCCACGACGGGCTGCGTCCTCCACATGGCCTCGTGCAGGCGCACGTACTGGGGGCTGCCGGTCACGCGGTTGTCCGAGAAGAAGATGAAGAGCGAGATGGCGAGGATCCCCAGCGCGATGAGGCGGCGGCTGTGGCCCACCACGCGGTGCGCGAGCGGGGCGTCGGCGGCCCCGACGGCCTGGAAGGCGCGCCGCTGCACGTACTCGGTGAGGGTGAAGGCCATCTTGAACAGGTGCACCACGGCGCCCACCATCGAGAAGAGCAGCGCCCAGATCGGCACCCAGTAGGTGCGCGCCGCGGACTCCCCGTCCTCGCCCGTCTCGAAGTGCTCCGGGTTCTCGAGGTTGCCGACCGTGGTGCGCACGTTGTCCCTCTCCGTCCACCGGTGCAGCTCGCGCAGGTAGTCCTCGCGCTTCATCCCGTAGCGGAACTCGCAGTCGTTGCAGGCGGAGGCCATGCGGATGTGGCGCAGCGCCGCCGGATGGGCCACGAACTCCTCGAGGGACAGGCCGCGCGGGACGCCGGGAAGGGAGGACCCGGCGTGCAGCTCGCGCAGCTCCGCCTCGATGTCGCGGTAGGCGGCCCAGGCGGCATCCCCGTTGTCGCGCTCCCAGTCGTGGAACATCAGCTCGCCCACCACGCGCTCCTGGTCGGCGGCGAAGTGCGAGATGTCCATGTCGCCGGCGACGATGGGGAAGAGCGCGAGCGCCGCCTTGCCCTCGGCGCTGTCCTTGGACTCGGGCGTCACCGGCAGCATGTCGTGGCGATAGTGGCCCAGCTGCAGCCCGCGCCGGATCACCGTGAGCTTGGCGGCGCGCTGCCTCTCCAGCCCCAGCTCGCGCACGATCTGCGCGTCCATGCCGGTCTGCCGGGTGAGCGCCGAGACGATGGGCCCGAGGTAGGCGAGGATCACCGCGCCCGCGGCGCAGAGGGCGGCCAGCCCCGCGAGCGTGGTCGGCACGCCGCGGCGACGGTTGGCCATGGAGCGCGTGAGCCAGGTCCGCACGGCGATCCCGCCCGCCACGAGGACGACGACGAGGGCGGTGAGCGCGAAGGCGATCTCGCGCCCCGCGCGCGAGACGTGGAACTCGATCACCGCGTCCTGGATCTGCCACATCATCGCGATGGAGAGCGCGGCGATGGCGAGGCTCACCAGCACCCGCACCGGCCAGGCACGGCTCCACTTCTCGCACTGCTGCAGCCAGATCTTGAGGAAGACCAGGGCCAGCGCGAGGCCCGATATGAGGCGCCCCCAGTGCTCGACGGCCTCCGTCTCGCTGATCGGCAGCGAGCTTCCCATCTTGTCGAGCAGGCTCACGCCGAAGGAGAGCTCGAGCCACAGGTAGAGCGGCGTGAGGACGATCATCAGCCGCAGGTGGCGGTAGCGGAAGCCGTCGGTGCGGTTTCCCGGCAGGGCGTCGTTCTGCCGCAGGAGCGAGGCGGGATCGGACCGGGCGGGACTCGCGGCGCCGTGCGGCGGCGCGCGCCGCAGGCGCCGGCGCAGCAGCACCGCCAGGGCGGGCAGCCGCCGCAGGGTCGCGAAGAGCGAGGCGGCCGACAGCGCCCATGCCAGAGCCAGGCCGACACCCAGCCTCAGGTTCCCCGCGAGCGCCATGACCCTCATCGCCTCTTCCCCTGCGGCAATGACTTCTTGTTGTCGTTCTTCGTCCCGGTCTCGCGCCGGGTCCGCGTCGCATTCTGCACGAAAAACGCCGCCCTGCGGCGGCGTCGTTCGTCTGGCGCCGGCCGGCGCGCTAGAGGCGGGTGATGAGGGAAGAGGTGTCCCAGCGGTTGCCGCCGGCCGTCTGCACGTCGCCGTAGAACTGGTCGACGAGCGCGGTGACGGGAACGCGGGCGCCGTTGCGCCGCGCCTCGTCGAGGACGATGGCGAGGTCCTTTCGCATCCAGTCCACGGCGAAGCCGAAGTCGAACTTGCGCCCGGCCATGGTCTTGCCGCGGTTCTCCATCTGCCACGACTGGGCCGCGCCCTTGGAGATCACGTCGAGGACGGCGAGCGGGTCGAGCCCCGCCTTCTCCGCGAAGGCGATGCCCTCGGCGAGCCCCTGCACCAGCCCCGCGATGCAGATCTGGTTCACCATCTTGGTGAGCTGGCCGGCGCCGGCCGCGCCCAGCAGGGTGACCGCCCGGCCGTAGCTTTCCATCACGGGCCTGGCGCGCTCGAAGGCGGCCGCCTCGCCGCCGCACATGATCGTGAGCTTGCCGTTCTCCGCGCCGGCCTGGCCGCCCGACACCGGCGCGTCGATGAAGTCGATGCCGCGCGCGCGCGCGTCGACGAAGATGCGCCGCGCGGCGTCCGCGGAAGCCGTCGTGTGGTCGATGAGCACCGCGCCCTTCTTCATGCCCGCGAGCGCCGCGGAGGAGACCTCGGCGAGATCCCTGTCGTTGCCCACGCACATGGCCACGAAGTCGGCGCCCGCGGCGGCCTCGCCGGGCGTGGCCGCCGACCGGCCGCCGTGCTTCGCGACCCACTCCTGCGCCTTGGCGGCGGTGCGGTTGTAGACCGTGACATCGTAGCCCTTGGCCTTGAGATGGCCGGCCATGGGAAACCCCATGACGCCGAGGCCGAGGAAGGCGACCTTCGCGCTCATTGCATTCTCCTCAAGCGAGTTCCTGGTTGACGAGGTTGGGTGGCGTGCGGCCCTCGAGCGCCGCCGTGAGGTTGGCCACGGCCGTCTCGCACATGCGCAGCCGCGTGGCGCGCGTCGCGCTGCCGATGTGGGGCGTGAGGACGGCGCTGGGGAGCGCCAGGTAGCCCGGGTTGAGCCTCGGCTCGCCCTCGAAGACGTCGAGCCCCGCGCCCGCGATGCGCCCGGCGCGAAGCGCCTCGACCAGCGCCGCGTCGTCGACCACGCCGCCGCGGGCCGTGTTCACGAGGATGGCGGTGGGCTTCATCTTCGCGATCTCGGCCGCGCCGATCAGGTGATGCACCGCCGGCGAGTAGGGAACCATCACCACGACGAAGTCGCTTTCCGCGAGGAGCCGGTCCTTCTCCACCCAGGTCGCGTTGAGGCGCCTCTCGTCGGYCTCGGGGATGCGACCTCTGTTGTGATAAAGCACCCGCATGTCGAACCCGGTCGCGCGCTTCGCGATGGCCTGTCCGATGCGCCCCATTCCGAGGATTCCCAGCGTGGCGTGGTGGACGTCCGTGCCCAGCGGCGACTGCATGCGGAAGCCCACCGTCCACTCGCCGCGCCGCACCATCGCGTCGCCCTCGGCGACGCGGCGTGCCGCCGCCATCAGCAGCGCCCACGTGAGGTCGGCCGTCGTGTCGTTGAGCACCTCGGGCGTGTTGGTGACCCGGATGCCGCGCTTCGTGCACGCCGGGATGTCCACGTTGTTCGTGCCGACGGCGATGTTGGAGACCACCTTGAGGCCGGGCGCGGCGGCGAGCACCGCCTCGTCGACGCGGTCCATGACCGTGGCGAGGACGCCCTGCTTGTCCGCGAGCCTGCGGGCCAGCTCCTCGGGGGCCCAAGGGCGGTCGTCGTCGTTGTGCTCTACGTCGAACCGCGCGCGCAGCGCCTCGACGACCTCGGGGAATACCTGCCTCGTGACGAGTACCTTGGGCTTCATGTCGATTCCWGTTCGGTGAAACGAAAGGACCGGAAGCCCTCGCCTCCGGTCCTTTGCGGCTGGGACGCGCGGCGGGAGGAGCCCCGCCCSCGCGTCACTTGTACAGGGTATGCGGCAGCCAGAGCCCGATCTCCGGGAAGATGTAGAGCAGCGCCAGCGCCACGAGCTGTATGCCCATGAACGGCAGCATTCCCGCGAAGATCTGGTTGAGCGTCACGTGCTTGGGCGCCACGCCCTTCAGGTAGAACGCGGCCATCGCCACCGGGGGCGAGAGGAACGCCGTCTGCAGGTTGAGCGCCACCAGCAGGCCGAAGAAGAGCGGGTCGACGTTGAACTTCACCAGCAGCGGGATGAAGATCGGCATGAAGATCACGATGATCTCCGTCCACTCCAGCGGCCAGCCCAGGATGAAGATGATGAACTGGGCGAGCAGCATGAACTGGATGGGCGTGAGCCCCAGCGAGAGCACCCAGTGCTCGATGATCTCCTGGCCGCCCAGCAGCGCGAAGGAGGCCGAGAAGATCGACGAGCCCACGAAGAGCCAGCACACCATGGCGCTCGTCTTGGCGGTGAGGAAGGACGACTCCTTCACGATGCCGCCCATGTCCTTCACCGTGGCGACGAAGGCCCCGCCCTTGTTGCCCTTCATCGCGGCGATGTAGCGGTAGGCCACCGCCAGCAGGAAGCCGCCGAAGGCGCCCACGGCCGCGGCTTCCGTCGGGGTCGCGAGGCCGAACACGATCGAGCCCAGCACGGCGATGATGAGGATCGCCAGCGGGAAGAACGAGGCGAGCAGCATCTTGAAGATCTCGAGCCGCTGCCAGGTCATGAAGCCGTAGGTGCCGGCCAGGATGAGCACGCCGGCGCCCAGTACGTACCAGTACCAGGTCGGGACCGGGAGGCGTTCCTGCTCGACGGCCGGGGCGGGCTTCGTCTCCGCCTTCTTCGCGGCCGCGGCCTTCGGCGCCGCCGGGGCGGGCTTGGCCTCCTCGGCCGCGGGCTCCTTGGGCGGCTCCGCGAGGCCCGTGGATTCCTTGGGCGGTTCCGCGAGTCCCGTGCCGGACTCCGCCGGCGGTTCCGCGAGGCCGCCTCCCACGTCGCTCTGGTCCGCGGCGGCCACTTCGCCGCCCGCCTCGACCAGTCCCGCCGTGCTGTCGACCACGACCGGCGCCGTGGCGCCCTGCCAGGTCACGGCCAGGATCGCGACGATCGCGATGGCGGGCAGTGCGGACACGATGAACTGCGAGACGACCTTCGCCTTCGAGAATCCCGGAACGCCGCCGAGGGCGGAGGCAAGGAGCCCCGCGAAGGCGTTGTGCCGCTTCGGGGCCAGGGCCTGGGACAACGGCGGCAGGGGCACGTGGCGTTCGGCCTCCGGAAGCGGCGGCATCAGGTGCGGCTTCCACTTCGCCAGCACGATCACGTAGCCCACGTACAGCAGCGCCAGCATGATGCCGGGGAAGAAGGCGCCGGCGTAGAGCTGCACCACGGACACGCCCGCGGTGGCCCCGTAGACGATCAGCAGCACCGAGGGCGGGATGAGGATCCCGAGGCATCCGCCGGCGGTTATCGCCCCCGCGGAGACCTGCACGCTGTAGCCGGCGCGCAGCATGGCRGGGAAGGCCAGCAGGCCCATCAGCGTCACCACCGCGCCCACGATGCCGGTGGCGGTGGCGAAGATGGCGCAGGTGACGATGGTGGCCACCGCGAGCGACCCGGGCACGCGGGCGAGCGACAGGTGCAGGCTCTTGAAGAGCTTCTCGATGAGGTTGGCGCGCTCGACGAGGTAGCCCATGAAGACGAAGAGCGGCACCGCGATCAGCACGTCGTTGGACATCACCGAGTACGCGCGCTGGACCATGAGGTCGAGGATCTGGCGCACGGCAGTGTCGGGGTTGACGCTGCGGTAGGCGAGCCAGCCGAAGAAGACCCCCATGCCCATGAG
>PQAI01000289.1 GCA_003105245.1 Betaproteobacteria bacterium
CTGCGCGAGGGCGACCGCATCGTGGCGATCGGCGGCGAGCCGGTGGCGACCTGGTCGCAGTTCACGGCGCGCGTGCGCGCCTCGGCCGGGCGCCTGCTCGACCTGCAGGTCGAGCGCGACGGCGCGCGCATCGCGATCCAGGCGGTGCCCGAGGCCACGGGCGAGGGCGAGGCGCGCATCGGCCTGCTCAGGGTCGAGCCGGGGGCCGAGATCCGCCGCGAGTGGGATCGCATGACCACGACGGTGCGCCACGGCCCGCTGGAGGCGGTGCCGAAGGCCGCGCACCGCGTCTGGGACCTCGCGGTGTTCAGCCTGAAGATGCTCGGCAAGATGCTCCTGGGGGAAGTCTCGTGGAAGAACCTCTCGGGGCCGATCACGATCGCCGACTACGCGGGGCAGTCCGCGCAGATGGGCTGGGTGTCCTTCGCGGGCTTCCTCGCCCTCGTGAGCGTGAGCCTCGGGGTGCTCAACCTGCTGCCCATCCCGCTGCTGGATGGGGGGCACCTGGTGTACTATTCGGCCGAGATCGTGAAGGGCTCGCCCGTGTCCGAGCGCGCCATGGAAATCGGCCAGCGCGTGGGGCTCGCGATCCTCGCGGGGCTCACGTTCTTCGCCTTCTACAACGACATCAACCGGCTCCTCACGGGCTGACGCCTTGAATACTCCCCGAATCCGCCGCCTGCGCCTCGCCGTGGCCTGCGCGCTCGCCGCGGCGCTCCCCGCGCTCGCCATCCAGCCCTTCGTGGTGAAGGACATCCGCGTCGAGGGCGTGCAGCGCACCGAGGCGGGCACCGTCTTCACCTACCTGCCCGTGAAGGTGGGCGAGCGGATCGACGACGACAAGGCCGCCCAGGCCGTGAAGGCCCTCTACGCGACCGGCTTCTACGCCGACGTGCGCATCGAGGCCGACGGCGACGTGCTGGTGGTCTCGGTGCAGGAGCGCCCGGCCATCGCCTCGATCGACGTCGAGGGCGCCAAGGAGTTCACCAAGGACAACCTCAAGGACGGCCTCAAGCAGGCGGGCATCGCGGAGGCCAAGATCTACGACAAGTCGCTGCTCGACCGCGCCGAGAAGGAGCTCAAGCGCCAGTACACCTCGCGCGGCTTCTACTCCTCGAAGGTGAGGACGACGGTGACCCCCCTCGAGAGGAACCGCGTGGCCCTGCGGTTCGACATCGAGGAGGGCGAGATCACCCGCATCGCAGACATCAACATCATCGGCGCGAAGGACTTCTCCGAGAGGCAGCTCCTGCGCGAGATGCAGCTCACGACGCCGGGCTGGCTCACCTGGATCACCAAGGACGACCAGTACTCCAAGCAGAAGCTCACCGGGGACCTGGAGTCGCTGCGCTCCTTCTACCTCAACCGCGGCTACCTCGAGTCGAACATCGAGTCCACGCAGGTCTCGATCACGCCGGACCGCGAGAAGATCTACATCACCATCGCGCTCACCGAGGGCCCGGTCTACCGCCTCGGGGAGATCAAGTTCAGCGGCGACCTCATCGTCCCGGAGCGCGAGCTGCGCGAGCTGGTCGCCATGAACCCGGGCGACACCTTCTCGCGCGAGCGGGTGATCGACAGCGTCAAGCGCATCACCGACCGCCTGTCGAACGACGGCTACTCCTTCGCGAACGTGAACCCCGTGCCCGACGTCGACCGCGAGAAGCGCGTGGCGGGATTCACCTTCTTCGTCGATCCCGGCCGGCGCGTCTACGTGCGGCGCGTGAACATCGTCGGCAACGCCCGCACCCAGGACGCGGTGATCCGCCGCGAGCTGCGCCAGCTCGAGGGCTCCTGGTACTCGCTCGAGAAGATCGCCCGCTCCAAGGAGCGCCTGCAGCGCCTCGGCTACTTCGCGGAGGTGAACGTCGAGACCCCGCCGGTGGCGGGCACGACCGACCAGGTCGACGTCGTGGTCTCGGTGACGGAGAAGAACACCGGCAGCCTCAACTTCGGCGTCGGCTACTCCCAGGCCGACAAGCTCACCGTGTCGGCCTCCGTCTCGCAGGCCAACATCTTCGGCTCCGGCAACCAGCTCGCCTTCCAGGTGAACAGCGGCTCCGTGAACCAGGTCTACGCGATCACCTACGTGAACCCGTACTGGACGGTGGACGGCATCGCCGCCGGCATCGACGTCTTCCGGCGCAACGTGGACACGAGCTCGCTGTCGGTGTCGGCCTACCAGACCAAGAGCACGGGCGCGGGCGTGAACTTCGGCATCCCGCTCACCGAGTACGACACCGTGCGCCTCGGGTTCACCGCCGAGAACACGAAGCTCACGCTCGATCCCGTCCTGGCGCCCCCGCGCTACCTGGACTTCGTGAACCTCTTCGGCGAGGAGACGACCACCTTCCGCACCAACTTCGCCTACGCGCGCGACTCGCGCGACAGCCTCACCTACCCCACGCGCGGCTGGCTCACCGAGGTCACGCTGGAGGTGGGCATGCCGCCGGGCGACCTCAAGTACTACCGCGCCTCGCTGCAGCAGCAGTACCTGTGGACGCCCGCGCGCATCGGCTGGCTCACCTTCCTCATGAACGCGGAGTTCGGCTACGCCGACGGCTACGGCGGCAAGCCGCTGCCGTTCTTCAAGAACTTCTACGCCGGCGGCGTGGGCTCGGTGCGCGGCTTCGAGGCCGCCTCGCTGGGCCCGCGCGACCTGAACGGCGACGTGCTCGGCGGCAACCGGCGCGTGATCGGCAACCTCGAGATGCTCTTCCCCATGCCCGGCATGAAGGACAAGAGCGTGCGGTTGTCGGCCTTCGTCGACGCCGGCAACGTCTGGGGCGCCGAGGAGAAGGTCGCCGGCAGCGACATCCGCGCCGCGGCCGGCATCGCCATGAGCTGGGACTCGCCCGTGGGACCCCTCAAGTTCTCCCTCTCGCAGGCCATCAAGTCGCAGGAGGGCGACAAGATCGAGCGCTTCCAGTTCCAGCTCGGCCGCATCTTCTAGCAGCGCGGGAAGGCGGGGCGGGGAGGGGAAGCAGGATGAACGGCGCGCGAAATTCGGGAGTGACGGCAATGGACTGGCGCAAGGCGATGGTGGGGGCGGCACTGGCGATGGCGTTCGCGGGCACGGCGGCGGGCGCCGAGGTGAGGATCGGCTTCGTGAACACCGAGCGCGTGTTCCGGGAGGCCGCGCCCGCCAGGCGCGCCCAGCAGAAGCTCGAGCGCGAGTTCTCGGTCAGGAACGCCGAGCTCGCCAAGCTCGAGAAGCAGGGCCGCGACCTGCAGGCCGAGCTCGAGAAGGACAGCGTGACGCTGCCCGAGGCGGCACGCCGCGAGAAGGAGCGCAACCTCGCCGACGTGAGCCGCAACTTCCAGCGCCTGCAGCGCGAGATCCGCGAGGACCTGAACCTGCGCCGCAACGAGGAGCTCGCGCAGGTGCAGGAGCGCGCCACGCGCGCCATCAACCAGATCGCGGAGGCCGAGAAGTTCGACCTGGTGGTGCAGGAGGCCGTGTTCGCGAGCTCCCGCATCGACATCACCGACAAGGTCATCAAGGCCCTGGCCGACAAGTAGCGGCGCGCGCACGCCCTTGGCCCCCCGCAGCCTCACCCTGGACGAGATCGTCGAGCGCCTCGGCGGCGAGGTCGCGGGCGACGGAAAGCGCGCCGTGACCGGCGTGGCGACCCTCGACGACGCCGGGCCGGGCGAGATCGCCTTCCTCGCCAACCCGCGCTACCGCCCGCGGCTCGCGGCCACGCGCGCCGGCGCGGTGATCGTCGGCCCCCGCGACCGCGACGCCACGGACCTCCCGCGCATCGTCTCCGACAACCCCTACGCCTACTACGCGCGCACCGTGGCGCTCTTCCACCCGCCGCGGGCGGCGAGGCCCGGCGTGCACCCGGCGGCCGTCGTCGACCCGTCGGCGAGCGTGGCCGCGAGCGCCGAGGTCGGCCCCGGATCGGTGATCGGGGCCCTCGCGCGCGTGGGCGAGCGCACGGTGGTCGGCGCGGGCACGGTCCTGGGCGATGGCGTCTCGGTGGGCGACGACTGCCTGCTGCATCC
>PQAI01000290.1 GCA_003105245.1 Betaproteobacteria bacterium
TCCTTGTCGTAGTCGCTGGTGGCTTCCTCGATCTGGGCGCGGATGGTGGTCACGCGCGCCTTGATCTGGTCTTCCTTGCCGGCGCCGTCGATGATCGTGGTGTCCTCCTTGGCGACCTCGATGCGCTTGGCGCGGCCGAGGTCCTTCAGGGTCACGTTCTCGATCTTCAGGCCCAGCTCCTCGGCGATCACGGTGCCGCCGGTGAGGATCGCGATGTCCTCGAGCATGGCCTTGCGGCGGTCGCCGAAGCCCGGGGCCTTCACGGCGCAGGTCTTCAGGATGCCGCGCAGGTTGTTCACCACCAGGGTGGCGAGCGCCTCGCCGTCGACATCCTCGGCGACGATGAGCAGCGGCTTGCCGGCCTTGGCCACCTGCTCGAGCACCGGCAGGAGGTCGCGGATGTTGGAGATCTTCTTGTCGTGCAGCAGGACGTACGGGTCGTCCAGGACCGCGATCTGGCGGTCGGGGTTGTTGATGAAGTACGGCGAGAGGTAGCCGCGGTCGAACTGCATGCCCTCGACGACGTCGAGCTCGTTCTCGAGCGACTTGCCGTCCTCGACCGTGATCACGCCTTCCTTGCCGACCTTGTCCATCGCGTCCGAGATGATCTTGCCGATGTTCTCGTCGGAGTTGGCGGAGATGGAGCCGACCTGGGCGATCTCCTTGGAGTTCTTGCAGGGCTGGCTCAGCTTCTTCAGCTGCTCGATGGTGACCGTCACGGCCTTGTCGATGCCGCGCTTGAGGTCCATCGGGTTCATGCCGGCGGCGACGTACTTCATGCCCTCGGTCACGATGGACTGGGCCAGGACGGTCGCGGTGGTGGTGCCGTCACCGGCGACATCCGAGGTCTTCGAGGCGACTTCCTTCACCATCTGCGCGCCCATGTTCTCGAACTTGTCCTTGAGCTCGATCTCCTTCGCGACCGACACGCCGTCCTTGGTGACGGTGGGGGCGCCGAAGGAGCGCTCCAGGACCACGTTGCGGCCCTTGGGGCCGAGGGTGACCTTCACGGCGTCGGCGAGAACGTTCACGCCGGCGATCATGCGCACGCGGGCGCTTTCCTTGAACTTGACGTCTTTGGCAGCCATTGGCTTTTCCTCTGCGAATGGGGTGGTGGGATTACTTGGCCACGACGGCCATGATGTCTTCTTCGCGCATCACGAGCAGCTCCTCGCCGTCGACCTTGACGGTGGTGCCCGAGTACTTGCCGAAGAGGATCTTGTCGCCGACCTTCACGTCGACGGGGAAGAGCTTGCCTTCCTCGTTCTTCTTGCCGGGGCCGACGGCCATGACCTCGCCCTGGTCGGGCTTCTCGGCGGCGGTGTCGGGGATCACGATCCCGGAGGCGGTCTTCCTCTCCTCTTCCAGGCGCTTGACGATCACGCGGTCGTGCAACGGACGCAGTTTCATTTCGCTACTCCTCGGTTGGTCTGGGTGATTCGGACTGGCTCCCGGGGAGGGGCTCCCCGGCGCATGAACAGGCGGGTTTTGGCACTCACCCGCGGCGAGTGCTAATAATAGTGCCGCACCCGGCCGACTTCAAGTCCGCCAATCGCCCAGGGACGTAAGCAAGCGCTCACGCCACTACCACCCCCGGGGTGCCCCTACGGGGTTATTGCCCCCCCTACGTGGGTGCGGGCTAGATAGGGGGTGCCGGCGAACCGCGCCCGACGGCCGCCCTATCCCCCCACCGGAAAGCCCGCCCATGAAGAAGATCGCCGTTGCCGCCGCCCTGCTCGCCACCCTGCCCGCCCTCGCCGACGACCTCCTGCCCGAGGCCCGGAAGGTGGCGACCATGGTTCCCCCGAAGCTTCTCGCCGTCCTCACGACGGAGATCGAGAAGGGCGGACCGGAAGGCGCCATCGGCGTCTGCCGCGAGAAGGCGCCCGCGATGGCCAAGGCCGCCTCCGAGCAGACGGGCTGGTCCATCCGCCGCGTGAGCCTGAACAACCGCAACCCCAAGGCCGTGCCCGACGCCTGGGAGCGCGCCGTGCTCGAGGATTTCGACCGCCGCTCCGCCGCGGGCGAGTCGCCGGCCACGCTCGAGAAGGGCGAGATGGTGACCGAGGAAGGCAGGCAGTCGTACCGCTACATGAAGGCGCTGCCGACGCTGGACCTGTGCCTCAAGTGCCACGGCCCGCAGGCGGCGCTCTCGCCGGCGGTGAAGGCGAAGCTCGCCGAGCTCTACCCGCAGGACAAGGCCACCGGCTATTCCGTCGGCCAGATCCGCGGGGCGATGACGATCAGGAAGCCCCTCTGAGTCAGTCGACGCGGGTCTCGGCCACGCCGGTTCCCGAGCGGGCGAGGTGGAGGTGGCCCTCGGCCTGGGCGAGCAGGCCCGCGCCCGTGGCCGGCACGCCACCGCCGTAGATGGCCACGGCCACGGCCAGGTCCTGCTTTCGCACGCGCTGGTTGGCGGCCAGCCCCTCGCACAGGCGTTCCACCACCAGCATGGGCTCCGGCGCCTTGCACTCGATGAGCAGGACGGCGAAGCGCCTCGGGGACAGCCGCGAGACGCTGTCGCCCTCGCGGACGAGGCCCTGCACGGCGCGCACGACGGCCGACAGGAACCCGGACCTCTCGCCCTTGGCTTCCGCCAGCTCGAAGACGACCAGCGCGATCGGCCGCCGGTAGCGCTTGGCTCTGCGGACCTCGGCCTCGAGGACGCGATCGAACTCGCGCCGCGAGAGCGCCCCGGTCGCGGCGTCCACCCGCGCGAGCGCCCGCACKCCCTCGACGTAGCCGCGATGGCGCGCCACCAGGTGGCCCACGAAGAGGTAGAGCGCGAAGGTGGAGGCGACATCCCACGCCACGGGRCCGAGGGCTCCGGCCGGCGCCCGCGAGGCGATCGCCACGAAGGCCCAGGAAACGCCCGCCGCGATCGCGATCACGTACCCGGCCCTGCGGCCCAGGATCCAGCCGGCCAGCGCCACGGGCACCACGTAGAAGAGGTGCAGCGAGACCTCGCGCCCGGACACGAAGTCCAGCACGAGGATCGTCGGCACCAGCGCGACGAGGATGAGCAGGCCCGAACGCTCGCCGATGGCCCAGGGGGATTCCAGGCGCAGGTCGTGGTCGGTGCTCGTGAGTTCCATGGCRGGCGGATGGGGGGAGTCGACCCCATCCTTTCACGGCCGCCCGCCGGCGGCCTTGCGAGGCGTCAAGTCACCAGCCGGTCGCTCCTGCCGAACTGGTAGACGATGCGGCGCGAGGCGCCCGGCCGCGTCGGRGCCGAAAGGTGCGGGCACGGCGGGTTGCGGTAGCCGCCCTGCTCCAGCGTGAGGTCGTCGGCCACCTCCGCCCAAACGCCGCCGCGCACCGGCCGGAAGAGCCAGTGCACGTAGCCGGTGCGGCCGGCCGCGTCGATGAGCTCCTCGCCGTCGGGCACCTCGGCCACGACCGGCGGCTGGCCCTCGATCGCGACCGGGAGGTTCCCGAACGCCCCCATGCATTCGAGCGATTCCTGGGCGCTTCCTCCCGGACGGATGAAAGGCGGGGCCTCTCGGCGCGCGAGGTCCCACGAGCCCAGCTCCCAGGCCACGTCGAGGATGGCGTTCTCGAGCTCCTCGAAGCGGTCCCAGCGGTCGTTCACCTGCAGCGCCGAGCTGGGCACCGGCTGGTAGGCCACCACGTTGGCGTCCGTCACGTCGGCGAGCCTCGTCTCGACGAAGCCGTGCCAGTGCAGCGTGAGGACGACGGGCGTGTTCGCGTAGGGCACCGCCGCCACGCTCACGCCCACGAGGGGCAGGCGGTTGGCGATGAGCTGCGTCTCGATGGCGTCCAGCAGTTGCATGCGGTTCCTCCTGGAATGGCCCGCTTGAATTCATTGCACGAATTTCCGGGGCCGTGTTGCTAGCACTCGTTGCCGACGGTTGCCAGCGCGGGAGGCGGCGGTAACGCGATATAGAATGGCCGCATCGAACGGCGGAGACCGGAAGGCGATGCCCCTGCTGGGACCGAAGGAAAAGAGCGAGCTCGAGAAGATGATCTACGAGCGCCTCGTGGCGCACTGGAACGCCCACGGCTCCAGCGGCCTGCTCTCGCCCGGCGTCTGCATCGTGCTCGACCCGGGCGGCGCGACCATCATGTCCTCGCAGCCCGCGGACGCGCTGGCCGCCGTGGAGATCCGCACGCTCTTCACCGCCCTGTGCCACCTCAGCGCCGACGGTCCCGGCTCGATGCCGCGCGACAGCCTCGACTCGCTCGCCACCGAGGCCACGAGCTCGCTCGCGGCGCAGGTGAACCGCATCGTCCCCGACTGAGCGCGATGTCCAACCGCGACATCGTCGGGCGCAGCCTCGCCGCGGTCTGGCACCCCTGCACCCAGATGAAGCAGCACGAGCGCTTCCCGCTCGTGCCGGTGGCGCGCGCGAGCGGCGCGTGGCTGGAGGACTTCGAGGGCCGGCGCCTCGTCGACGGCGTGAGCTCCTGGTGGGTGAACCTCCTGGGGCACTCGCACCCGCAGATCGTCGCGGCCATCGCCGACCAGGCCTCCCGCCTGGACCACGCCATGCTCGCGGGCTTCACGCACGAACCGGTGGTGGAGCTCTCCGAGCGCCTGGCGAGGCTCGCCCCCGGCAGGCTGGGCCACGCCTTCTACGCCTCCGACGGCGCCTCCGCCACGGAGATCGCGCTCAAGATGGCCTTCCACTACTGGGCCAACCACGGCAAGCCGACGAAGAGCCGCTTCGTGTACCTCGAGGGCGGCTACCACGGCGAGACCGCGGGCGCGCTGGCCGTGACCGACGTGCCCG
Organism: Betaproteobacteria bacterium; assembly: GCA_003105245.1. Lineage (GTDB taxonomy): Bacteria > Pseudomonadota > Gammaproteobacteria > Burkholderiales > Usitatibacteraceae > FEB-7. The sequence goes on from PQAI01000290.1 coordinate 4,755, forward strand.
TCTTCCGCGATGCCTACGCGCCGCTGCTCCGCCGCAACATCGTCACGCCGTTTCCCGCGGCGCACGCGGGGAACCGGGAGTTCCAGTGCGAGGACTGCGCCGCGGAGGCCGCCGGCGCGCTCGCGAAGCTCCTCGAGCGCGAGGCGGACGGCATCGCCGCCCTGATCGTCGAGCCGATGGTGCAGGGCGCGAGCGGCATGCGCATGTACCACCCGCTCTACCTGCGGCGCGCGCGCGAGCTCTGCGACCGCCACGAGGTCCTGCTCATCGCCGACGAGATCATGACCGGCTTCGGCAGGACGGGGACGATGTTCGCTTGGGAACACGCATTCCCCTCACCCCCGASCCCTCTCCCAAGSRAGMGGGAGCCCATATCTCCCCTCTCCCTCCGGGAGAGGGGTCGGGGGTGAGGGGWCCSGAYTTCCTGTGCCTGTCGAAGGGCATCACGGGCGGMACCCTGCCGCTGTCGTGCGTGCTCGCGACCGACGAGGTGTACGAGGCSTTCTACGACGACTCCGTGGCCAGGGGCTTCCTGCACTCGCACTCCTACACCGGCAACCCCATCGCCTGCCGCGCCGCCTGCACCGTCCTCGACATCCTGGAGCGCGATCGCGTGCTCGAGGCCAACCGCGAGAAGGCGAAGCGCTTCGACGCCCTGGCCGCGCCCCTGTCGGCGCATGCGGCGGTGCGCGACTGGCGGCGGCTCGGCATGATCTGGGCCTTCGAGGTCACCTCCTCCGCGGCGAACTTCGCCCCTCGCGCCTTCGAGATCGCGCTTCGCCACGGCGCGCTCCTTCGCCCCATCGGCAACACCGTGTACTTCATGCCGCCCTACGCCATCGACGAGGAGGCCTTCTCCGTCCTCGTGCGCGCGGCCACCGCCGTCGCGGACGAGCTGGGAAGTCCCGCATGAGGAGGCTCGCGGCCGCCCTCCTCCTCGCCCCGGCCCTCGCGGCGGCGCAGCTTCCGGCGCCGGTGCGCGAGGCGCTCGCGAAGGCGGGCGTGCCGGAATCCGCCGTAGGCGCGGTGGTCGAGCCCGCGGCCGGCGGGGCGCGCCTCCTCGCGCACAACGCCGACCGCCCCCTCAACCCGGCCTCGACCATCAAGCTGGTCACGACCTACGCGGCCCTCGACCTCCTGGGCCCCGCCTACGCCTTCAAGACCGACGTGCTGCTCGCCGGCGAGCTCTCCGGCGGCGTGCTGGCCGGCGACCTCGTCCTCAAGGGCGGCGGCGACCCCAAGCTCACCTACGAGCGCCTCTGGCAACTCGTGCGCCAGCTGCGCGCGCGGGGCTTGCGCGAGATCCGCGGCGACGTGATCCTCGACCGCTCCTTCTTCGCGCCGGTGCCGCACGATCCCGCGAAGTTCGACGGCGAGGTCCGGCGCGCCTACAACGTGGGCCCCGACGCGCTGCTGCTGAACTTCAAGGCGGTCGACTTCCGCTTCGTCCCCGACGCCTCCGGCGTGCGCGTCATCGGCGAGCCCGACTTTCCCAACGTGCAGATCGCGAGCCGCGTGCGGCCCTCGCGCGAGCCCTGCAACAACTGGCGCAAGGGCCTCCGGTACGAGATCGAGGAGAACGGGCTCCTCGCGACCGCAGTCTTCACCGGCACCTATCCCGCCGACTGCGGCGAGAAGACCTGGCCGCTCGCCGTCCTCGACGCCGACCGCTACGCCGAGGCCGCCTTCCGCTGGCTGTGGAGCGAGGCGGGCGGGCGCCTCGCGGGCAAGGTGCGCGGGGGCACCGCGCCCTCCGGCGCCACGCCCTTCCTGCGCTTCGAGTCCGAGCCGCTCGCCGCGCTCGTCCGCGACACCAACAAGTTCTCCAACAACGTGATGGCGCGCCAGATCTTCCTCACGCTCTCGGCGGAGAAGTCCGGCGTCCCCGGCGAGGCCGGCGCGAGCGAGCGCGTCGTGCGCGACTGGCTCGCTGCCAAGGGCATCGACGCGAAGGGGCTCGTGATCGAGAACGGCTCCGGCCTCTCGCGCGCGGAGCGCATCACCGCCGGCACGCTCGCCGCCGTCCTTCGCGCCGCGTGGGCCGGGCCCGTGATGCCCGAGCTCGTCTCCTCCCTCTCCCTCTTCGCCGTCGACGGCACCTTCAAGTCCAAGAACGGCGCCTTCGCCGGCCAGGCGCACCTCAAGGGCGGCACGCTCACCGGCGTGCAGGCCGTTGCCGGCTACGTCCTCGACACCCGCGGCGAGCGGCGCGTCGTCGTCATGATCGTCAACCACGACAACGCCAACCGCGCGCAGGCCGCGCTGGATGCCCTCGTCGAGTGGGCGTGGAGAGCCGGCAAGTAGGTAGGCACTTCCGGGCTGACGGAGGCATCGCAGGCGCTGGTCGAATGTCGATCGACTTCCGGGGCAGGCAAGCGTGACCGTCGGATGGGTGCCCGGAAAGTCGAAGTCCGCCAAACACGTCGGACTTCGACTTTCCACCCATCTAATGGCGACGGCGCTGCGCTTTGTCGCCTTACGACGGTCGCCTGCCACGGAAACCGATCGACATTCGACCAGCACCGCCGGCGCACTCCGTGGACACCGCATTGAGACACGACACGCCGGACCGCCATGCGACGCCGTCTCCAGAGGGTCCGCCGCCGAATGCGCCACGGTGCGAA
>PQAI01000291.1 GCA_003105245.1 Betaproteobacteria bacterium
GCTCAAACTTGCCCTTTGCCATGGTCGTCTCTTTCTGTACAGAGCCTTGGATGAGAATCTCCAGCCTGAAGTCGCTGGACGTGCCTGGTGTTGCCCGATGCTGGTGCCCATGACGCGGATTGAACGCGTGACCTCTCCCTTACCAAGGGAGTGCTCTACCACTGAGCTACATGGGCTCGTTGCTTCTCCCGGCCGCTTCCGGCGCGGGCAATCCTGGAGCGGGTGAAGGGAATCGAACCCTCGTCGTAAGCTTGGAAGGCTTCTGCTCTACCATTGAGCTACACCCGCGCGAGCCCTTCGACCCTTCGACCGCGCGCGAATCCCGGGGGAAACGCGCTGATTCAATCTGGTGGAGGAGGTTGGATTCGAACCAACGTAGGCGCAAGGCCAACAGATTTACAGTCTGCCCCCTTTAACCACTCGGGCACCCCTCCGGGAAACTCTCAATTATCCGGCTTTCCCCGAGTTAGGTCAAACAAAACAAGGTTTTCCGCGGGCGATTCCCGACGGTGGGGGTAGGGTGCCGGCACCCTGAGTCGAACAGGGGACCTACCGCTTACAAGGCGGTTGCTCTACCAGCTGAGCTATGCCGGCGTAGCGAGCGCTCACTTTACCAGCTTCAGCCTGCCCTTCCCGGCCGCGGGCGGCCTGGGCGGCTCGGAATCGGTGCCCGTCGCGGGCGCCACCCCCTCCGGGGCGGCCGTTGCGGCCGGGGGCTCAACGGTGAAGAACGCGCCCTGGCCGTTTTCGCGGGCGAAGATGCCCTGGACGCGGTCCACCGGGATGGTCACCTCCCGGGAGACCCCGTTGAACCGGGCGGAGAACTGCACCAGCTCGTTGTTGATCGTGAGGTTGCGGGTGGCGTTCAGGCTCACGTTGAGCACGATCTCCCCGTTCTTCACGTACTCCGCCGGCACGCGGGTCCGGTCGTCCACCTTCACGCTGAGGTAGGGCGTGAAGCCGCAATCCGAGCACCACTCGTAGATGGCCCGGATGAAGTACGGCTTGGTGGAGACTTCCGCCATGACGGGCGGCGCCCTAGCGGCGCATGGCCTTCTCGGAGGCGGTCATCGAGTCGATGAAGGCCTGCCGCGTGAAAAGGCGCTCGGCGTACTTGAGCAGCGGCGCCGACTGCTTGGTGAGCTGGATCTGGTAGTGGTCCAGGCGCCACAGCAGCGGCGCGATGGCCACGTCCAGCATGGAGAACTCCTCGCCCAGCATGAACTTCTGCTTCACGAAGATGGGCGCGATCTGGATGAGGTTCTCCCGGATGTACAGGCGGGCCTTGTCGTGCCCCTTCGCGGGCCCCGACTCGAGCGCCTTCACGTGCGTGAAGAGCTCCTGCTCGAAGCGGAAGAGGAAGAGCCTCGCGCGGGCGCGCATCACGGGGTCCGCGGGCATGAGCTGCGGGTGCGGGAAGCGCTCGTCGATGTACTCGTTGATGATGTTCGACTCGTACAGGACCAGGTCGCGCTCGACCAGGACCGGCGTCGTGTTGTACGGGTTCATCACCGCGAGGTCCTCGGGCTTGTTCATGAGGTCCACGTCGATGATCTCGAAGTCCATCCCCTTCTCGTACAGCACGATCCGGCAGCGGTGGCTGAACGGATCGGTGATCCCCGAATAGAGCGTCATCATGTGTTGTTCACCTCTTTATGGTTATGGGTCGCCGCAGGGCACTCGCGCCTTCCCCCCTTGAAGCGACAAGCCCGATGCACCCCCTCGGGGCGCACCGGGCGAACGGCCTTCGCCCCGCGATGCTAGCGGACGTCCTTCCAGTACTCCTTCTTGAGCAGGACCGTGATCACGAAGAAGACCGCCAGGAAGAACATCACGACGATGCCGATCTGGACGCGCTTGGCGCGGGCCGGCTCGCCCATGTACACGAGGTAGTTCACCAGGTCGCCGACGTACTTGTCGTACTCGGCCGGCGGGAGCTTGCCGGGCTCGGCCAGCACCAGCTTGCCGGCGCCGTGCTCGGCCGCCTGCAGGACCTGCCCGCCCTGGTACTCCCAGAGGACGTGCGGCATGCCCACGTTCGGGAACACCGTGTTGTTCCAGCCGGTCTTCGCCGCCGGGTCGCGGTAGAAGCCGCGCAGGTAGGTGTAGAGCCAGTCCGCGCCTCGGGCGCGGGCCACCAGCGAGAGGTCGGGCGGCATCACGCCGAACCACGCCTTGCCCTCCTTCGGGTCGAGCGTCGAGGTCATCGGGTCGCCCACCTTGTCCGTGGCGAACATCAGGTTCTCGCGGATCTGGCCCTCGTTGAGGCCGATCTCGGTGAGCTTGGAGTAGCGCATCGCCGAGGCGCCGTGGCAGTTCAGGCAGTGGTTCACGAAGATCTGGGCGCCGCGCTGCAGGGAGAGCTTGTCGTGCAGGTTCACCGGGGCGGAGTCGAGCCGGGCCCCGCCGCTCGAGGCGAAGGCGAGCGCCGGCACGGCCAGCAGGAGGATCGCAATGAGCTTTTTCATGATCAGGTCAGCCTCTGGGGGACCGGTTTTTCCTTGTCCCTCGCCGTGTACCAGGGCATCAGCAGGAAGAAGGCGAAATAGACCACGGTGAGCACGCGCGCCACCCAGGTCGCGATGTAGTCGCCGCCCACCACGGGGATGCCCTTCCCGAACTCGCCCCAGACGTTGGTCGGCTCGACGCCGAGGTAGCCGAGGATCAGGAAGCTCACGATGAAGGCCGCGAAGAAGCCCCGGTAGAGCGGGCCGCGGTAGCGGATCGACTTGGTGCGGCCGCGGTCGAGCCACGGCACCACGAAGAAGATCATGACCGCCGCGCCCATCACGATGACGCCCCAGACCTGCATGTTGAAGAAGGACGGGACGGCCCGCAGCATCGCGTAGAACGGCGTGAAGTACCAGACCGGCGCGATGTGCGCGGGCGTGGTGAGCGGGTCGGCCGGGAGGAAGTTGTTGTACTCCAGGAAGTAGCCGCCGACCTCCGGCGAGAAGAACACGATGGCGCAGAAGACGATCAGGAAGACCGCCACGCCGACCATGTCCTTGACGGTGTAGTACGGGTGGAACGGGATGCCGTCGACCGGCGTGCCCGTCTTCGGGTCGAGGTTCTCGTTGATCTCGATGCCGTCGGGGTTGTTGGAGCCCGTCTCGTGCAGCGCCATCAGGTGCGCCGCCACCAGCCCGAGCAGCGCCATGGGAATCGCGATCACGTGCAGGGCGAAGAAGCGGTTGAGCGTCGCGTCCGACACGTTGTAGTCGCCGCGGATCCACACCGAGAGGTCCTCGCCGATGACCGGGATGGTGGCGAAGAGGTTGATGATCACCTGCGCGCCCCAGAAGGACATCTGGCCCCAGGGCAGGAGGTAGCCGAAGAAGGCCTCCGCCATCAGGCACAGGTAGATCAGCACGCCGAAGATCCAGGTGAGCTCGCGCGGCTTGCGGTAGGAGCCGTACATGAGGCCGCGCGCCATGTGCAGGTAMACCACGATGAAGAAAGCGGAGGCGCCCGTCGAGTGGATGTAGCGGATGATCCATCCGCCCGGGACGTCGCGCATGATGTACTCGACCGAGGCGAAGGCGTGCTCCGCGCTCGGCTTGTAGTTCATCGTGAGGAAGATGCCCGAGACGATCTGGATCACCAGCACCAGGAGTGCCAGCGACCCGAAGAAGTACCAGACGTTGAAGTTCTTGGGCGCGTAGTACTCGGAGAGCTGGCTCTTCCACAGCACCATCAGCGGGAAGCGCTGGTCGAACCAGGTGAGGATGCCGTTCAGGGGGCCGGCGCCGGTGACGGGGGGCTTGTTGGTGACGGCCATGGATTATCCCTTCTGGTCCTCGCCCACCACGATCCGGGCGTCGCTCAGGTACTTGTGGGGCGGGATCTCGAGGTTCGTGGGCGCGGGGGAGCCCTTGAAGACGCGCGCGGCCAGGTCGAACCGGGAGTTGTGGCAGGGGCAGTAGTAGCCGCCGGGCCAGTCGGCGCCCATGTCGGAGGCGGCGCCGACCTCCTTCTTCAGCGTGGGCGAGCAGCCCAGGTGGGTGCACACGCCCACGGCCACGAAGACCTCGGGCTTGATCGAGCGGGCGGGACCCTTGATGTAGTCGGGCTGCTTGGACGAGGCGGAGCCCGGGTCGGCCAGCAGGGCGTCGTTCTTGGCGAGCTGCGCCAGCATCTCGGGCGTGCGGCGCAACACCCACACCGGCTTGCCCCGCCATTCGACGGTGATCTGCTGCCCGGGCTCGATCTTGGATACGTCGACCTCGACGGGGGCACCGGCAGCGAGGGCCCGGGCGCTGGGGAACCAGCTGCCGAGGAAGGGAACGGCCACACCCCCCGCGGCGACGGCGCTCGCGGCGGTGGTGGCGACGATGAGGAAGCGGCGCTTCTTCTCGTCGACTTGGTCTAGGACGATGGCAGTCATTGCGGGAGGGGGAGGTCGGCGGGAATGGGGAGGRAGGTTCGCCCGCCATTTTAGCCGATTCCCCGTGGGGACTTACAGCCCCGGCGAGGGCTTCGAGGGTTGACGCCCCCCCCTCCCCCCCGTAGATTCGAAGGGTCGGGTGTCCTCCGCCCGCAGGGAGACGAAGATGAGTTTTGCTTCTGAATTCAAGCAGTTCGCCCTCAAGGGCAACGTCGTGGACCTGGCCGTCGGGGTCATCATCGGGGCGGCCTTCGGAAAGATCGTCGATTCCGTCGTGAACGACCTCGTCATGCCCTTCGTGGGCCGGGCCCTGGGCAACGTCGACTTCTCCAACCTGTTCATCGCCCTCCGGGAGATTCCGCCCGGGGTTCCCCAGACGCTGGACGCGGTCAAGAAGGCCGGCGTGCCGGTCTTCGCCTGGGGCAATTTCCTCACGGTGTCGCTCAACTTCGCGATCCTGGCGTTCATCATTTTCGTGATGGTCCGGCAGATCAACCGGCTCAAGAGCGAGGCCCCCCCGCCGCCGCCGCCCGCCACGCCGGAGGACGTCCAGCTCCTGCGGGAGATCCGCGACAGCCTGAGGAAGTAGGGCTTGCTGCGCCGTCTCTGGCTCGTCCTGGCACAGGCCGTCACGGTCACGCTGGGAGCGATCTTCGTCGTCAGCCTGGTGAAGCCCGAGTGGGTCCCCTGGCAGGCGGGCCCCAGCGTGGTGGCGATCCGGGAGTCGTCTTCCGCCCCGGCCGCCACGGCGATCCCGGCAGCCCAGGGACGGGCGGTGTCCTTCAGCGAGGCCGCCCGCAAGGCGGTGGTCTCCGTGGTCAACATCTCGGCCACGAAGCAGGTGCGGCGGCGCAACCCGATGCTCGACGACCCCGTCCTGAGGCGATTCTTCGGCGAGCGCTTCAGCGTCCCCGAGACCCAGCTGTCCCTCGGCTCCGGGGTGATCGTGAGCCGCGAGGGGTTCCTCCTCACCAACTCCCACGTAGTGGAGGGGGTGACCGAGATCCAGGTGACGCTCAACGACGGCCGCACGGTGCCGGGCAGGATCGTGGGATCGGATCCCGAGACGGACCTGGCGGTCGTGCGCATCGCCGCGCAGGGGCTCACCCCGATCACCTTCGGCCAGTCGGACCAGCTGCGGGTGGGCGACGTCGTGCTGGCCATCGGCGACCCCTTCAGCGTCGGCCAGACCGTGACCATGGGAATCGTGAGCGCCGTGGGGCGCGACATCGGCGCGGCCAACCCCTTCGGCAGCTTCATCCAGACCGACGCGGCCATCAACCCGGGCAACTCGGGGGGCGCGCTGGTGGACGCGAACGGCAACCTCGTCGGGATCAACACCCTGATCTACTCGCGCTCGGGCGGCTACCAGGGAATCGGATTCGCCATCCCCGCCGGCCTCGCCCGCCGGGTCATGGAGCAGATCATCGAGACCGGCGGCGTCATCCGCGGCTGGTTCGGCGTGGAGGTGGCCAATATCACGCCCGAGCTGGCCGAGTCCCTGGGCCTTTCCGGCACGCGCGGCGCGATCGTGGGCGGCATCGAGCGCGGCAGCCCCGCGGACCGGGGCGGGATCCGCCTGGGCGACGTGATCGTGGCCGTGGGCGAGCGCCAGGTCGCCGACCTCACCTCCACCCTCAATGCGATCGCGGACGTCCCGCCGGGCAAGACCGTGCCGGTGAAGGTGGTCCGCCGCAACCAGGAGGTCACGCTCTCCGTCACCGTCGGGCGGCGCAAGCCGCGCGCGGCCGAGGAGGAGTAGGCGCCCGCCGCTAGGGCTCSGTGCCGGGCTCCCCGGCGGGCCGGGGCTTCTCGACGAASCKGGCCACGAAGATCCCGACCTCGTAGAGCAGGCAGAGCGGGATCGCGAGGAGCAGCTGCGAGACCACGTCCGGCGGGGTCACGATCGCCGCGACGATGAAGGCGCCCACGATCACGAAGGAGCGGATCTCGCGCAGCTTCTCGACGGAGACGAGCCCGGTCATCACCAGCACCACGACCACGACCGGCACCTCGAAGGTGACCCCGAAGGCGATGAACATCCCGAGGACGAAGTTGAAGTAGGCCTCGATGTCGGGCGCGACCGAGATCGACTTGGGCGCGAAGGTCGCGATGAACTTGAAGACCGTCCCGAACACGAAGAAATAGCAGAACGTCATCCCGAGGAAGAAGAGGACCGTGCTCGACACCACCAGCGGCAGCGCCAGCCGCTTCTCGTGGGAGTACAGCCCGGGCGCGACGAACGCCCACGCCTGGTAGAGGACGTAGGGCAGCGCGAGGAGGAAGCCCGCGACCAGCGCGATCTTCATCGGGATGAAGAAGGGCGTGATCACGCCGGTGGCGATCATCCTCGAGCCCTCGGGAAGCGTCTTCATCATGGGCATCGCGACCAGGTCGTAGAGCTCGGAGGCGTAGAAGAAGCACGGCAGGAACATGATCACGACCGCCACGAGCGACCGGATGAGCCGGTCGCGCAGCTCGAACAGGTGCGAAAGGAAGGTCTCCTGCGCGCCTTCGCTCATGCTGCCCCGGGCTTGCGGTCGGTCGCGGGCTCGTCGATGGCGAGCTCGAGCTGCGGGGAGGCCGCCGGCTCCTGGACGGGCGCGGCGGGAGCGTCCGCCTGCGCCGTGGCGCCCGCGTCGGCGCGCAGCTGCCGGTCGATGTCGCTTTCGACCTCCCGGATCTCGCGTTCGGCGTCCGTCACCTTGGTCTCGATGTCGCGCTGGAACTCGCGCGCGGCGCCCTCGAACTCGCTCTTCACCTTGGAGAGCTCGGAGAGCTCCATCTCGCGGTTGACGTCCGCCTTCACCTGGGCGACGTAACGCTGCAGCCGGCCGAAGAGGTGGCCCATCGTGCGGGCGACCTTCGGCAGGCGCTCCGGGCCGATGACGACGAGCGCCACCACCCCGATGACCAGCAGTTCGGAGAACGCGATGTCGAACATGGATTCGCCAGGCGGGGCGCGGCCCGCGGGCCCGGCGCTCAGCTCTTCTGCTTGTCCTTGACCTCGCCCTCGACCGTGGTGCCTGTCGCGGCGATCTCGGCGGGCTTCTTCTCGTCCTCGCCCTTCATGCCTTCCTTGAACCCGCGCACGGCGCCGCCGAGGTCGGAGCCGATGTTGCGCAGCTTCTTCGTGCCGAACACGAGCAGCACGATGAGCAATACGACCAACCAGTGCCAGATGCTGAATGAACCCATGGAAAAGCTCCTTCGCGGCGCCGCTATTCCGGCGCGATCATGCGCGGAAGGCGATCGGGGCCGCCGATGATGTGGACGTGCAGATGATACACGTCCTGCCGCCCCACCCTGCCGGTGTTCACGATCACGCGGAAGCCGTCCGGAGAGCCCTGCTCGCGGGCCAGGCGCCCGGCCAGGGACAGGATCCGGCCCAGCACCGGCGCGTGCTCCGGGCCGGTCTCGGCGAGCGAGGCCACGTGGTCCTTGGGGATCATCAGGAAGTGCACCGGGGCGACCGGCTGGATGTCGTGGAAGGCGAGGATCTCGTCGTCCTCGTAGACCTTCCGGGACGGGATCTCGCCGGCGGCGATCTTGCAGAAGATGCAGTCGTCCTTCTTCATCACGGTTCCTTTCTCGAAGCCTTTTCCTCGATGCCGGAGCGGCCCTCGCGCCTCTCCAGCTCGGCCAGCACCTCCGCGACCGGGATCCCCTCCCGTTCCAGCAGGACGAGGCAGTGGAACCAGAGGTCGGCGGTCTCGTGCACGAGCCCCGCCCGGTCGCCGGCCTTGGCCGCGATGACGGTCTCGGTGGCCTCCTCGCCGACCTTCTTGAGGATCGCGTCCAGCCCCTTGGCGTTGAGCCTGGCCACGTAGGAGGCGGACGGATCGGCGCCGCGGCGGGCGGCGATCGCGGCTTCCAGCCGCTCGAGGATGGTGCGTTCAGCCGCCATCGCGGAACCTCCCGGGATCGGAGAGCACGGGGTCGGTCTCGCGCCAGCGCGGCGAGCCGTCGCCCTTTTCCAGCAGCTTGTAGAAGCAGCGCCGGCGACCGGTGTGGCAGGCGATGCCGCCCACCTGCTCGACGCGCAGCAGGAGCGCGTCCGAGTCGCAGTCGAGGCGGATCTCCACGATCCTCTGCAGGTGGCCGGAGGTCTCGCCCTTGCGCCAGAGCGCGGCGCGCGAGCGCGACCAGTAGACGGCCTCGCCGGTGGCGAGCGTGCGCGCCAGCGACTCGCGGTTCATCCACGCGAGCATCAGCACCTCGCCGGAGGCGGCGTCCTGGGCCACCGCGGGCACGAGCCCGTCGGCGTTCCAGGCGATGGCGTCGGTCCAGTCCACGCTCCTAGAGCCTCATCTCGATGCCGCGGGCGGCCATGAACCGCTTGGCCTCGCCCACGGAGAACTCGCCGTAGTGGAAGATGGAGGCCGCCAGCACCGCGTCCGCCCCGCCGATCTCCACGCCCTGGGCAAGGTGCTCCAGGGTGCCGACGCCGCCGCTCGCGATGACGGGCACGGGGACCGCCCGGGCCACCGCGCGCGTGAGCTCGAGGTCGAAGCCCGACTTCGTGCCGTCGCGGTCCATGCTGGTGAGCAGGATCTCGCCCGCGCCCAACTCGGCCATCCTCGCGGCCCACTGCACGGCGTCCTTGCCGGTGGGCTTGCGCCCGCCGTGGGTGTAGACCTCCCACTTGCCCGGCCCCGCGCTCTTCGCGTCCACGGCGACCACGATCGCCTGCGAGCCGAAGCGACGCGCCGCGTCGGCCACGAGCTGCGGGTTCTCCACGGCGGCCGTGTTGATGCTCACCTTGTCCGCGCCGGCGTTGAGGAGCTTCCTCACGTCCTCGACCYTGCGCACGCCGCCGCCGACCGTGAGCGGGATGAAGACCTGCTCGGCGACGCGCTCGATCACCGGRACGATCGTGTCGCGGGCGTCGCTCGAGGCCGTGATGTCSAGGAAGGCGAGCTCGTCGGCGCCGGCCTCGTCGTAGCGGCGCGCGACCTCGACCGGGTCGCCCGCGTCGCGCAGGCTCACGAAGTTGACGCCCTTCACCACGCGACCCGCGTGCACGTCCAGGCAGGGGATGATTCGCTTGGCCAGTCCCATGGTCGGTTCCCGCTGGCGGCGGACCGAGGCGGCGCGCCGCCTCAGGCCTCGCCGTCGGCGAGCTTCTGGGCGGCGGCGAAGTCGAGGCGGCCCTCGTAGATCGCGCGGCCGGTGATGGCGCCCACGATGCCCTCGCTCTCGACCGCGCACAGGCGCTTCACGTCCTCCAGGCTGGTGAGGCCGCCGCTCGCGATCACGGGGATGCTGAGGGCCTGGGCGAGCTTCAGGGTGGCCTCCACGTTGACGCCCTTCATCATGCCGTCGCGGCCGATGTCGGTGTGGATGACCGCCTCGACGCCGTAGTCCTGGAAGCGCTTGGCGAGGTCCACCACGTCGTGGCCGGTGAGCTTGGACCAGCCGTCGGTGGCGACCTTTCCGTCCTTCGCGTCGAGGCCGACCATGATGTGGCCGGGGAAGGCGTCGCAGGCCTCGTGCAGGAAGCCGGGGTTCTTGACCGCCGCCGTCCCGATGATCACGTACGAGACGCCGTCGTCCAGGTAGCGCTCGATGGTGTCGAGGTCGCGGATGCCGCCACCCACCTGGACCGGGACGTCCGGATCGACCGCGGCGATGACCGCCTTGATCGCGGACTCGTTCACCGGCTTGCCGGCGAAGGCGCCGTTCAGGTCGACGACGTGGACCCGGCGCGCGCCCAGGCCCGCCCAGTGCGCGGCGGTCTTGCCGGGGTCGTCGGAGAAGACGGTGGCCGTGGACATGACGCCCTGCTCCAGGCGCACGCAGCGGCCATCCTTGAGGTCGATCGCGGGAATGATCAGCATGGGGACGGTCGGTGCCGGATCCTAGGGGGTCCAGGAGGCGAAGTTCTCGAGTAACGCGAGACCCGCGGCGCTGCTTTTCTCGGGGTGGAATTGCGTCGCGAAGATGTTATCCCGCGAGATGGCCGAGGTAAAGGCGTGCGGATAGCGGGAGATGGCCGCGGTGAGCGACTCGTCGCGGGGGGCGCAGTAGTAGCTGTGGACGAAATAGAAGCGGGCGCCGTCGGCGATGCCCTTCCAGAGGGCGTGCGGCCGCGTCTGCCAGGCCTCGTTCCACCCCATGTGCGGGATCTTGAGGCCCGCCTCCCGCGTCTGCCCGGCGCGGGCGAACGCGAGGACCTCCCCGGGAAGCAGCCCCAGGCCGGGCGTGTCGCCCTCGTCGCTCCTCTCGAAGAGCATCTGCAGGCCGATGCACAGCCCCAGGAAGGGCTTCGAGGCGGCCGCCTCGCGAAGCGCCTCTCCCAGCCCGCTCTCTGCCAGGCAACGCATGCAGTCGGGCATCGCGCCCTGGCCCGGGAAGACGACGCGGTCGGCGGCCCGGATGGCTTCCGGGTCGGCGGTGATCGCCACGGCGGCCGTGGGCGCGACGTGGACCAGGGCCTTCTCCACCGAGCGGAGGTTGCCCATCCCGTAGTCGACGATCGCGATGCGCTGTGCCATGGCTGGGGCCCGGGTCACCCCCGGGCCGAGTGAGGCTCGCCTAGAGGGTTCCCTTGGTCGAGGGGACGACGCCCGCGGCCCGGGGATCGAGCTCGACCGCCGTGCGCAGGGCGCGCGCGAACGCCTTGAAGAGCGTCTCGCACTGGTGGTGCGAGTTGTCGCCGCGCAGGTTGTCGAGGTGCACCGTGGCGAGCGCGTGGTTCACGAATCCCTGGAAGAACTCGCGCGCGAGGTCGACGTCGAATTCGCCCACGCGGGCGCGGGTGAACTCGACGTGGAACTCGAGCCCCGGCCGGCCGGAGAAGTCGATCACCGCCCGCGAGAGCGCCTCGTCGAGCGGGACGTAGGCGTGCCCGTAGCGGCGGATGCCCTTGCGGTCCCCCAGGGCCTTGGCCACCGCCATGCCCAGCGTGATCCCGATGTCCTCCACCGTGTGGTGGGCGTCGATCTCGAGGTCGCCCTTCGCCTTGACGGTCAGGTCCACGACGCCGTGGCGCGCGATCTGGTCGAGCATGTGGTCGAGGAACGGGACGCCCGAGGCGAGGCTCGCCTTGCCCGTGCCGTCGAGGTTCACGGCGACGAAGACCTGGGTTTCCTTGGTGTCTCTCTGGATTTCCGCGGTGCGCATGGTGTCAGCCGATCGCCGGGGGAAGGGCCTCGAGGAGGCGCTGGTTCTCGTCGGGGGTCCCGACCGTGAAACGCAGGCAGTGTTCGAGCAGGGGATGGGCGCCGTGGAGGTTCTTGACCAATATACCACGCGACCTGAGGCCCTCGAACGCGCGCGGCGCGTCCGGGACGCGGGCCAGGACGAAGTTGGCCGCGGAGGGAAAGCGCCGCACGCCGGCGACGCGATCGAGGCCCGCCTCCAGCCGTGCGCGGTCGCGCACGATCGCGTGGGTCTGCTCCTCCAGCACGTCGCGGTGCGCGAGGACGAACTGCGCCGCCGCGGCGGACAGCACGTTCACGTTGTAGGGAAGCCGCACCTTGTCGAACTCGCCCATCCAGTCCCGCGGGCCGATGGCCATCCCCACGCGCAGGCCCGCCAGCCCGAGCTTGGAGACGGTGCGCACCAGCACGAGGTTCGGGTGGGCGCCCACCTCGTCCAGCAGGGTGGCCCCGCCGGAGAACGCGTAGTAGGCCTCGTCGACCGCCACGAGCCCCGGCGAGGCCTTGACGATCTCGAGGATGGCGAGCCGCGGAAACAGGTTGCCGGTGGGATTGTTGGGATAGGCGATCCAGGTGAGTGCCGGCCGGATCCGCTCGACGGCCGCGAGCGTGGCCGGCAGGTCCAGCGAGAAGTCGGCGCCGAGCGACACCCCGGCGTAGCCCATGCCGGCGGCGATCGCGCTCATGCGGTACATGACGAACGACGGCTCCAGGGCGAGCATCGTCGCGCCGGGCTTCGCGAGCGCGACCGCCATCATCTGCAGGATCTCGTCGGACCCGTTGCCGAGGATCATCTCGAGCCCTTCGGGAACGCCCATTGAACGCCTCAGGGCCCCGTGCAGCCCCGCGGCCGCGGGATCGGGATAGCGGTTGATGGCGACCCCGGCGAGATGCTCGCCCAGCTCCTTCGCGAGCGCCGGCGGCAGCCGGTACGGGTTCTCCATCGCGTCGAGCTTCACCAGGCCCTCCGCCGGCGGCACGTGGTAGGCGCGGAGCGCGCGGATCTCCTCGCGCACCCAGTCCGGGGCGGACTTGCTCACTGGCGATCCTCGCCGCGAAGCTCCGCGCTCCTCGCGTGCGCCTCCAGCCCCTCGGCGCGCGCCAGCGTCGTCGCGGTGCGTCCCAGCGTCACGGCCGCGCCCCGCGCCACGCGGATGAGGCTGGAGCGCTTCTGGAAGTCGTAGACGCCCAGGGGCGAGGAGAAGCGCGCCGTGCGCGAGGTCGGCAGGACGTGGTTGGGCCCGGCGCAGTAGTCGCCCAGCGACTCCGAGGCGTAGTGCCCCATGAAGATGGCGCCCGCGTGGCGGATCTTCGGCAGGAGCGCGTCCGGGTCGGCGACGGCGAGCTCCAGGTGCTCGGGGGCGATGCGGTTGGCGAGCGCGCAGGCCTCGTCCAGGTCGCGCACCACGATGATCGCGCCGCGGTTGGCGAGCGAGGCCTCGATGATGGCCCGCCGCGGCATCGCGCCGAGCGCGCGGCGCATCGCCTCGTGCACGCGGTCGGCCAGCGCCCGGTCCGGGGTGACGAGGATGGACTGCGCGATCTCGTCGTGCTCGGCCTGGGAGAAGAGGTCCATGGCGACCCACTCCGGGTTGGCCGTCGAGTCGGCCACCACCAGGATCTCGGAGGGGCCGGCGACCATGTCGATGCCCACGCGCCCGAAGACGCGGCGCTTGGCTGCCGCCACGTAGGCGTTGCCGGGACCCACGATCTTGTCGACCGCGGGCACGGTGCGCGTGCCGTAGGCCAGCGCGCCGATGGCCTGCGCGCCGCCGACGCGGAAGACGCGGTCCACGCCCGCGATCGCCGCGGCCGCCAGCACGTGGTCGTTGGCCGCGCCGTCCGGCGTGGGCACCACCATCACGAGGTCGGGCACGCCCGCCACCTTCGCGGCGATGGCGTTCATCAGGACGGAGGACGGGTAGGCCGCCTTGCCGCCGGGAACGTACAGGCCCACGCGGTCCAGGGGCGTGACCTGCTGCCCCAGCATCGTCCCGTCCTCCTCCTCGACGCGCCAGCCCTTCAGGTGCTGGTGCTCGTGATAGGCGCGGACGCGGGAGGCCGCCGTCTCGAGCGCGCGGCGCTCCGCCTCCCCGATGCGCCCGAGGGCCTCGCGGCAGGCCGCGGGGGACACCTCCAGGTCGGCGGCCGAGGCCGGCGACCAGCGGTCGAAGCGGCGCGTGTACTCCACGAGGGCCTCGTCGCCACGGCGCGCGATGTCCTCGAGGATCGCCGCCACCGCGCGATCCACGCCCTCGTCCTGCGCGCCCTCGAAGGCGAGGAGTCTCGCGAGCTCCTCCTCGAAGCGCGGGTCGGCGCTCGAAAGCCGGCGGGGATCAGCCACGGCAGGCCCTCTCGAAAGCCTCGATGATCGGCAGCACCTCGGCGCGCTTCACCTTGAGCGAGGCGGGGTTCACGATGAGCCGGCTGGAGACCGCCAGGATCTCCTCGACGGCCTTGAGGCGGTTGGCGCGCAGCGTGCTCCCCGTGTCGACCAGGTCCACGATCGCGTCGGCAAGCCCGACAAGGGGGGCGAGCTCCATGGAGCCGTAGAGCTTGATGAGGTCGACGTGCACGCCCTTGGCGGCGAAGTGCTCGCGCGCCGTCTGGATGTACTTGGTGGCCACGCGCAGGCGCGCGCCCTTGCGCACGGCGGCCGGATAGTCGAAGTCCTCGGGCACCGCCACCATCATCCGGCAGCGCGCGATGCCGAGGTCGAGCGGCTGGTAGAGACCGCGCCCGCCGTGCTCGACCAGGAGGTCCCGGCCGGCCACGCCGAGGTCCGCCGCGCCGTACTGCACGTAGGTGGGCACGTCGGAGGCGCGCACGATGATCACGCGCACCCCGGGGTGGCCCGTGGGAATGATGAGCTTGCGGGAGACCTCGGGATCCTCGGCCGGCACGATGCCCGCCGCCTCGAGCAGGGGCTTCGTCTCCTCGTAGATGCGTCCCTTGGACAGCGCGATCGTCACCATGGACTCGCCCTCAATTGACCCGGGTCACGCGGGCGCCGAGCCGGGAGAGCTTCTCCTCGAGGTGCTCGTAGCCGCGGTCGAGATGATAGATGCGATCGACCACCGTCTCGCCATCGGCCACGAGCCCGGCGATCACCAGGCTCGCCGAGGCGCGCAGGTCGGTCGCCATGACGGTGGCTCCCGCCAGGCGCTCCACCCCGTGCACGATGGCGGTGTTGCCCTCGATGTCGATGCGGGCCCCGAGGCGGCGCAGCTCCTGCACGTGCATGAAGCGGTTCTCGAAGATCGTCTCGGTGACCAGCGCCGTGCCCGCGGCGATGGTGTTGAGCGCGAGGAACTGCGCCTGCATGTCCGTCGGGAAGGCCGGATAGGGCGCCGTGCGCACGCTCACCGCGCGCGGCCGGCCGGCCATGCGCAGCGCGATCGTGTCCGCGCCGATGGAGACTTCCGCGCCCGCCTCGCGCAGCTTCTCCACGACGGCGTCGAGCGCGGCCACGGGCGCGCGCGCGAGCGTGACGCTGCCGCGCGTGGCGGCCGCCGCGGCGAGGAAGGTCCCGGCCTCGATGCGGTCGGGCATGACGCCGTAGTCGGCGCCCTGGAGCCTCTCCACGCCCTCCACCACGATCACGTCCGTGCCGTGGCCGCGGATGCGCGCGCCCATGCGCACGAGGCAGCGGGCGAGGTCGACCACCTCGGGCTCGCGGGCGGAGTTCTCGAGCACCGTCTCGCCCTCGGCGAGGCACGCCGCCATCATCAGGTTCTCGGTGCCGGTGACGGTGACGGTGTCCATGAAGATGCGCGCGCCCCTCAGGCGGCTGGCCGTCGCGTGGATGTAGCCCGCCTCGATGCCGACCGTCGCCCCCATGGCCTCCAGGCCCTTCAGGTGCAGGTTCACGGGCCGCTCGCCGATGGCGCACCCTCCCGGCAGCGACACGCGCGCCTCCCCGAAGCGCGCGACGAGCGGCCCGAGCGCGAGGATGGAGGCGCGCATCGTCTTCACCATCTCGTAGGGGGCGAAGGGCTCCGTGAGGCGGCCCGCGTCGAGGCTCGCCGCCCCTTCCTCGCGCGACACGCGCACCCCCATGCGCTCCAGGAGGGCGAGCATCGTCTCCACGTCCTTCAGGCGCGGCAGGTTCTCCACGCGCGCGGGCGTGGACGCCAGGAGCGAGGCGGCCAGTATAGGCAGGGCGGCGTTCTTCGCGCCGGAGACGCGGATTTCGCCGGAAAGCGGCACGCCGCCTTGGATCGAGAGCTTCTGCATGGGTCGTTCCAGGGGGCCGGTCAGGCCGGCCCCGGGTATCGGTTCAGCGGGCGGCCCACTCTTCGGGGGAAAGGGTGTGCATCGACAGCGCGTGGATCTCCTCGCGCATGCGATCGCCCAGGGCCGCGTAGACCATCTGGTGCCGACGCACGCGCGCGAGCCCCTGGAAGGCCGGGCTCACGACGAGCGCCTCGAAGTGCGCGCCGTCGTCCCCGCGGACCTCCAGGTGGGAGCACTCGATGGAGGCGCGGATGGCGTCCTCGATGGTCTTTCGGTCGGCCATGGCGGCCTCAATGCCTCAACTTGTAGCCGGAACGCAGCAGGCGCAGGGTCATCCATGATAGGGCACAGAGCGTGGCGCTCGCAATCGCGAGGCTCGTC
Organism: Betaproteobacteria bacterium; assembly: GCA_003105245.1. Lineage (GTDB taxonomy): Bacteria > Pseudomonadota > Gammaproteobacteria > Burkholderiales > Usitatibacteraceae > FEB-7. The sequence goes on from PQAI01000291.1 coordinate 16,168, forward strand.
CAGGGCGAGACGTCGGAGCGGCCGAAGAAGGCGTAGCGGAAGCCGTCGATGGCGTAGAAGAAGGGGTTCAGGCGCGAGGCGGCCTGCCAGAACGGGGGCAGGGAATCGATGGAGTAGAAGACGCCGGCGAGGAAGGTGAGCGGCATCACGAGGAAATTCTGGAAGGCGGCGAGCTGGTCGAACTTCTCCGCCCAGATGCCCGCCACGATCCCCAGGGCCCCCAGGATCCCGGCGCCGGCGAGCGCGAAGGCCGCCAGCCAGAGGACGTTGGGAAGCGGCAGGGGCACGAGCCAGGCCACCGCGACGATGACCCCGGCCCCGACCACCACCGCGCGGACCACGGCGGCGAGCAGGTAGGCGGCGAAGAGGTCGCCCGGGGTGAGCGGGGCGAGCAGGATGAAGACGATGTTGCCCGTGATCTTCGACTGGATGAGCGAGGACGAGGCGTTGGCGAAGGCGTTCTGCAGCATCGACATCATCGCGAGCCCCGGCACCAGGAACTGCGTGTATCCCACGCCCGGATAGGCCTCCACGTGCGCGGCCAGCGCGTGCGAGAAGATCACGAGGTAGAGCAGCGCCGAAAGGACGGGGGCCGCCACCGTCTGGAAGCTCACCTTCCAGAAGCGCAGCACCTCCTTGCGGAAGAGCGTCGCGAACCCGCCGCTCACGCGGCCTCCCGGGGAGCCGCGTCGTCGCGGCCCATGATCTTCACGAACACCTCCTCGAGCTCCGGCTCGGCCACCTCCAGGTGCGAGACCCTCGCGCCCGCCTCGCGCAGCCTCGCGAGCGCGCTTTCCACCTGGGCCGCGTTCTCCACCGGGATGCGGTGCCAGCCGGCCGCGTCCTGCACCGCTCCTGCGGCGAGCGTCGCCGGCAGCGCGCAGCCGTCCAGCTTCACGCGCAGCACGCGCTCGGAGAAGGCCGCGAGGAGGCTGCGGGTCGAGTCGAGGGCCACGATGCGGCCCGCCTTCATCATCGCGATGCGCGAGCAGAGGTTCTGCGCCTCCTCGAGGTAGTGCGTGGTGAGGACGATCGTGTGGCCGGCCGCGTTGAGCTCGCGCACGAACTGCCAGAGCGTCTGCCGCAGCTCCACGTCCACGCCGGCCGTCGGCTCGTCCAGGACGATGACGGGCGGACGGTGCACGAGGGCCTGCGCGACCATGACCCGGCGCTTCATGCCGCCCGAGAGCGAGCGCATGTTTGCGTCGGCCTTCGGGCCCAGCGCGAGGCGCTCGAGGAGCTCGCCGATCCAGGGGCGGCTCGCGCGCAGGCCGAAGTAGCCCGCCTGGAGCTCCAGGATCTCGCGCACGGTGAAGAACGGGTCGAACACGATCTCCTGGGGCACGATCCCCAGGAGCCGCCGGGCCTCGCGGTACTCGGAGGCGACGTCGCGCCCCATCACGCGCAGCCGCCCGGCGTCGGGCCGGACCAGGCCGGCGAGCGCGGAGATGAGGGTGGTCTTGCCCGCTCCGTTGGGGCCCAGGAGCGCGAAGAACTCGCCCTCCTCGACCGCGAGGCTCACGCCGTCGAGCGCGCGCACGCCGCCGAAGCGCTTGCGGGCGTCGCGAACCTCGACCGCGGGCCCGGCCATGGCTAGGCCCGGCAGGGTTGGATGAGCCCGGTGACGCCGTACAGGTCGGCCAGGGCGAGGAGATTGGCCGGCAGGTTCACGAAGTTGAGGCCCTTGCCGCGGCGGGCGGCCTCGCGGCGCCACTCCAGCAGGAGGGCCACGGCGGACGAATCGACCTCGGTGATGGCGGCGAAGTCGATCGTGAGCCGGTCGGGAAGGTCGGGGCGGGCGCTGTAGGCGCGGCTCTCCTCGAGGACGCGCGGCAGCGTCTCGAAGGAGAGGGCCCCCTCGAGCGCCAGCACCTCGGCACGCGCTTCCGTGCTCACTTCTTCAGGTCGACCTTGACGGGGGCCTTCGGGGCCTCGGCCGTGCGGTTGCGGTCGGCGAGCGTCTTCACCAGGCCATCGACGCCGCCCTTCTGCACCTGCTCGTTGAACGAGCCGCGGTAGGTGGTCACGAGCGACACGCCGTCGACCATCACGTCGTAGACCTTCCACCCCTTGTCGGTGCGCTCCATCGCGTAGTCGATGGGGATGGGCTGCCCGCCCGGCTGGTTCACGACGGTCTTCACGACCGTGTCCTTGTCGCCGGAGGCGATCTTCGCGGGCTTCACGTCGATCGTCTGGTTGCGGTATTGCGAGATGGAGGTCGAGTAGGTGCGCACCAGCAGCGTCTGGAACTCGCGCGTGAGCGCCTCCTTCTGCGCGTCGCTCGCCTGGGCCCAGTTGCGGCCCACCGCGAGGCGCGTCATGCGCGTGAAGTCGAAGTGCGGGAGGATCTTCTCCTCGACCAGCGCGTGCAGCTTCTTCGGGTTGCCGTTCTGCAGTTCCTTGTCGGCCCGGATCACGGCGAGCACCTCGTCGATCGACTTGCGGGCGAGCGCGTCGGGCGCCAGTTCCTGGGCGAAGGCGGTCGCGCCGGCGGCGAGCGCGAGGGCGGTCACGGCGAGTGCGACGAGGCGGCGGGGCATTGCGGATCCTTCTCGGGAGCGGGCCTGGCGGTTGGAGCGAGGGCGGGCGTCCGGGGTTCCCGGGCGCGCCTACTTCTTCGCCCCGTCCTCCTGGGCCTTGTTGAAGAGGAACTGGCCGATCAGCCGCTCGAGCACGACGGCCGACTGCGTGATCGTGATGCGGTCGCCCTCGGCGAGCTTCTTGTCGTCGCCGCCGGCGTCGAGGCCCACGTACTGCTCGCCCAGCAGGCCCGAGGTGAGGATGGAGGCGCTGGTGTCCTTCGGGAAGCCGTAGCGCGCGTCGAGCGCGAGGACGACGGTGGCCTGGAAGCGCTCGTTGTCGAAGCGGATGTCGGCCACGCGGCCGACGAGCACGCCGGAGCTGCGCACGGGCGCGCGCACCTTCAGGCCGCCGATGTTGTCGAAGCGCGCCTCGATGCGGTAGGTGGCCCTGGCGTTGTCCGCGCCGAGGTTGCCCACCTTGAGCGCGAGCACCAGCAGCGCGGCGAATCCCGCCAGCACGAAGGCGCCGAACCAGAGGTCGATGGTCGTTCGTTCCATGGTTTCCTGGGCTTTGGGTCCGGGGCGGTCAGCGGTCGCCGCGGAGCATGAGCGCCGTGAGCACGAGGTCGAGCGCGAGGATCACGAGCGATGAACTCACGACCGTGCGGGTCGTGGCCCCCGAGACCCCTTCGGCGGTCGGCGGGGCGTCGAATCCCTCGAAAGTCGCGATGACCGTCACCGCGATACCGAACACGAAACTCTTGATGACGCCGTTCACGACATCATACCGGAAGTCCACCGCGGACTGCATTTGCGACCAGAAGGTCCCGCCGTCCACGCCGAGGATCACGACGCTCACGACGAAGCCGCCGAAGACGCCCATGGCGGAGAAGATGGCGGCGAGCAGCGGCATCGAGATCACCCCCGCCCAGAACCGCGGCGCGATGACGCGCGACATCGGCGAGACGGCCATCATGTCCATCGCGGTGAGCTGCTCCGTGGCCTTCATGAGGCCGATCTCCGCGGTGATGGCCGAGCCGGCGCGGCTGGCGAAGAGCAGCCCCGCCACCACCGGGCCCAGCTCGCGCAGCAGCGACAGCGCCACCAGGACGCCCACGGACTCCTGCGCGCCGTAGGTCTGCAGCGTCTCGTAGCCCTGCAGGCCGAGCACCATCCCCACGAAGAGGCCCGAGACCACGATGATGATGAGCGAGAGCACGCCCGAGAAGTAGACCTCGCGCATCACGAGCCGGAAGCGGCGCAGGCTCGTCCCCGAGGCCGCCATCAGGATGACGAAGAACCGCGCCATGGCGCCCACGCGCCACACCTGGTCGATGAAGTTGTGGCCGATCCGCGCCAGCGTGCGGCGCGCGCGCTCAAGCATGGGCCGCCTCCGTCGCCACGCCCGCGAGCCCCACGTCGGCGTCGTACGCGGGCGCGGGATAGTGGAACGGGACCGGGCCGTCGATCTCGCCGTGCACGAACTGGCGCACGTCCGGCTCGCGGGTGGCGCGGATCTCGTCCGGCGTCCCCTCCCCGGCCACCCGGCCCTCCGCGACGAAGTAGAGGTAGTCCACGATCTGCAGCGACTCCACCACGTCGTGGGTGACGATGACCGAGGTGGCGCCCAGGGCGTCGTTCAGGCGCCGGATGAGGCTTCCGACCACCGACATCGAGATGGGRTCGAGYCCCGCGAAGGGCTCGTCGTACAGGATGAGCATCGGGTCCATCACCACCGCRCGGGCGAGCGCCACGCGCCGGGCCATGCCGCCGGAGAGCTCCGAGGGCATGAGGTTGTGGGCGCCGCGCAGCCCCACGGCCTCGAGCTTCATGAGCACGAGGTCGCGCACCATGTCCTCGGGCAGGTTCGCGTGTTCCCGCAGCGGGAAGGCGACGTTGTCGAAGACCGTCATGTCGGTGAAGAGCGCCCCGAACTGGAAGAGCATGCTCATGCGCCGGCGCAGCGCGTAGAGGCTCTCGCGGTCGAGCTCGTGGACGGCCTGCCCGCCCACCCGGACGGCGCCGCGCGTGGGCCGCAGCTGGCCCCCGATGAGGCGAAGCAGCGTGGTCTTGCCGCAGCCGCTGTTGCCCATGATGGCGACCACCTTGCCCCGGGGCATGCGCATGTTGATGCCCTCGAGGACGGGCCGGCGCCCGTAGCCGAAGGTCACGGCGTCGATCTCGACGAGATTTTCCTCGGTCACGCGGGGATGGGGGATGGGGCGGAAGGGTCGACATTCTAGCAGCAATCCCCCGCGCCCCCGGCGTCCCCGCGCCCTATAATCGCCGCAACATGGAATCCGAGCCGTGAAGCCGCGCCTGCTCATCGTCGACGACGACCCGCTCATCAGCGAGAGCCTCGCTTTCGTCCTCGCGCCGGAGTTCGACCTCACCTGCGCCTCCGACCGCCCCTCGGCCGTCGAGAAGCTGCGGGCGATGCCGGAGCCGCCGGACCTCGCGCTCATCGACCTGGGACTGCCGCCCGCGGCGCACCTGCCCACCGAGGGCTTCAAGCTCATCGGCGACCTCCTGGCGCACGCGCCCGAGGTGCGCATCGTGGTCCTCACCGGGCAGAACGAGGAATCGAACGCCCGCCGCGCGCGGGCCCTGGGCGCGGCCGACCTCGTGCCCAAGCCCTGCGAGCCCGAGGACCTGCGCGCGGTGCTTCGCAAGACGCTCCGGGCGCGCGAGATCGCCCCCGCCCCCGGCAGCGCGGAGGAGGACCGCTCCCTCATCGGCGACAGCCCGCCCATGCGCAAGCTGCGCAGCCAGGTCGACCTCTACGCCTCCTCGACCTTCCCGGCGCTCATCGAGGGCGAGTCGGGCAGCGGCAAGGAGCGCGTGGCCTTCCTCCTGCACCACCTGAGCCCGCGGGCCCGAGAGCCGTTCCTCGCCCTCAACTGCGCCGCGATCTCGCCCTCGCTCGTGGAGCCGACGCTCTTCGGCTACGCCAAGGGCGCCTTCACGGGCGCCGTGCAATCCAAGGCGGGCTACTTCGAGGACGCCGCCGACGGCACCCTCTTCCTCGACGAGATCGGGGAGCTTCCCGTCGACCTGCAGGCGAAGCTGCTTCGGGTGCTCGAGAACGGCGAGTACCAGCGCGTGGGCGAGACCCAGACCCGCGTGAGCCGCGCGCGCATCGTGGCGGCCACCAACCGCGACCTGCGCCAGGAGATCCGGCAGGGGCGCTTCCGCGCCGACCTCTACCACCGCCTGTCGGTCTTCACGATCGCCGTGCCGCCGCTGCGAGAGATGGGCGAGGACAAGCTGAAGCTCCTCGAGCACTTCCGGCAGGTCTTCTCGGAGCGCGCGGGCACGCAGCCCTTCCGGCTCGACGAGGGAGCCCGCGCGCGCTGGCTCGCCTACCCCTTCCCCGGCAACGTTCGCGAGCTGCGCAACATCGTGATCCGCCTGAGCACCAAGTTCGCGGGCTACCCGGTGACCGARGCCGACCTGGAGGCGGAGCTCGCCCCCGCCCAGGCGGCCGGCGGCGGCGACGACCGCCTGGCCGCGGCCCGCGCCGAGCTCGCCTCGGGCCGGCCCTTCAGCCTCGAGGCGGCCATGAARGCSGTCGAGTCCACCTATCTCGACGCCGCCATCGAGGCGGCGCAGGGCAACATGTCGCAGGCGGCCAAGATCCTCGGCATCTCGCGCAGCACGCTCTACAGCCGCCTCGAGGCCGCGGGCCGCGCCGGTGCTAAACTCGCCCCTTCGGATGCCGCCGACCCGGCACCCGCCCCCGGCAACCGCACCTGACCTCCCGACCGGCCCCCCCATGACGATGTACCTGGAGCACTTCGGCCTGCGCGAGGCGCCGTTCCGCATCACGCCGCACACCGAGTTCTTCTTCGCCGGCGCCAACCGCGGCGCCACCCTGGAGGCGCTCGTCTACGCCATCACCGCGGGCGAGGGCCTCGTCAAGGTGACGGGCGAGGTGGGAACCGGCAAGACGATGCTCTGCCGCGTGCTCATGGAGCGCCTTCCGGAGACGGTGGAGACGATCTACCTCGCCGTGCCCAGCCTCACGCGCGACGAGATGCTCATCGCCATCGCGAGCGAGCTGGGCATCGCCACGCAGGGCGCCAGCACCACCCAGCTCCTGCGCGGCCTGCAGGATCGGCTCATCGCGCTGCACGCCGAGGGCCGCCAGGTGGTCGCCCTCATCGACGAGGCGCACGCGATGCCGCTCGCCACGCTCGAGGAGATCCGGCTGCTGTCGAACCTCGAGACGGGCAAGGAGAAGCTGCTGCAGATCGTGCTCTTCGGCCAGCCCGAGCTCGACGAGCACCTGAACCTGCCGCACATGCGCCAGCTGAAGGAGCGCATCACGCACGCCTTCAACCTCGCGCCCCTGCCCCCGCGCGACATCCACGACTACATCAACTTCCGCCTGCGCGCCGCGGGCTACCACGGGCCGGATCTCTTCGGTCCCGAGGCGCTGCGCATCATCTCGGACGCCTCCGAGGGCCTCACGCGCCGCATCAACATCTACGCGGACAAGACGCTGCTCGCCGCCTTCGC
>PQAI01000292.1 GCA_003105245.1 Betaproteobacteria bacterium
TTCTCGCTGTAGCCGCCGTTCACCGGCGGCCACTGGCGCATGGCATCTCCCTCGGGCGGCTCCACCTTCACTACCTCGGCGCCGTAGTCCGCGAGGAGCATCCCGCAGAAGGGTCCGGCGGCGACCTGGCAGAACTCCACGACCTTGAGGCCGGCGAGAGGGGGGCGGGCGTGCATGGGCGTCAGCCTCTCATTGGGGAGACGGACGCTTGCGCGACTGTCGCTTCGGGCGACCGGGCTTGTCCGGCGGCCTCTCCGCCAGCCGGCCCGTCACGTACTTGTGCAGCACGCTGGCGATGAGCGTCTGGTAAGGAACGCCCTCTTCCATCGCCTTGACCTGGATGTCCCCGAGGTCGATGGAGGAAAGCCGGATGTTCACGCGCCGGTCCTTGATGGCGGTGGCGCGGGCAGCCGCCTTGAATTTCGCGAGCTCGGCCTTCGTCGCGACGGATTTGAGCTCGCCCTTCTCGAAGGCCCGGAGGATCTTCAGCTCTTCGCGGTCAATCTTGGACATCGCGGTCGCCCTTCTTCAGGTAGTCCCGGGTCGCCTTCCGGCTGGGGATGATGGTCTTGAGGAAGAAATGGTCCGCTTCCTCCACGAACGGCACGAGGTGCGCGTAGTTTCCGCAGGCGACCACCAGCACCTGCTGCCTCGGATAACGCGCCGGATTCGGGTGCTCCACGATGTCGAGGAGGCGCCCGGCCTCGATCGCCACCACGATGGCCTCGAAGGAGATGCCTCGTGTGACCTTCAGCGCCTCGTTCTTCCCCGGGTTCCACCGAAACGGCTTCATTCCGGGATACTAGAAGAATGTGTGCCTTTTGTCACCACGACATGACGTCGCGACCGTAGGCGCCCATTGAGCAAAGGGGTGTTGCGCTTTCCGGGGAACGCTTAGTATCGGCGCCATTCCGTCCGGAGCGCCCCCATGAGCACGATCGCCGCCACCGCATCCGCCCCCCGCTGGTCCTGGCTTCCCGCCACGGGAACCTGGAAGTACCACGCGCTCCTCATCTGCCTGGGCATCTTCGTGCTGGGACCGCTGGGCGGGGTGACGGCCTCGTACATGAACTTCTCGCTGGGATTCTTCGTGGGCGGCCAGGTGCTCGCGGGGATCCTCGGCTCCACGGTCACCTTCGGCTACGGCGCCGAGGGCAAGCACGGGGCCAACTACATGCAGACGGCCGCGGCCTCGGTGGCGGGGATGAGCGGCATGGGCGTGCTGGTGCAGGCGATGGTGTGGATGGGGCTTCCGCAGCCGCCGGCGTGGCAGCTCGTGCTCTACATGCTGTGCATCGGCATGTTCGGCGTGGGCGTGGGCATGCTCTACACGCCGATGCTCGTGGACCGCATGCAGCTCACCTATCCGTCGGGCCTCGCGGTGGCCAACATCCTTCGCGCGCTCACCGACCCCGTGCTGCTGCGCCGCTCGGTGGCCAAGCTCGGCAGCGGGATCGCCGCCGGCATCGTGGGCGGCATCGCGGCCGGCAAGGTCGCCTTCCTCGGCGCCATCGAGCTTTCCACCTCGACGCTGGGCGCGGGGATGCTGGTGGGGGCGAGGATCGGCATTCCGGCCATCACCTCGGGCCTCGTCTTCTGGGCCCTGGTGCCGTACTTCGTCTCGATCGGCTGGCTCAAGGAGGGGGAACCCTTCCGCAAGATCGCCTTCCTCATCGCGCTGGGCCTCATCATGGGCGCGGCCATCATCGACATCGCGATCGTGCTCAAGGAGGCCGCGTCGCGCCTGCGCGGTGGCGCGCCCTCGGCCGAGGCGCAGGCCGAGTGGAAGCGCGTCAACACGACGCGGCTGCTCCTCTGGGTCGCCTTCTGGGGCGCGGGTATCGTGATCACCGGCCACCTCGTGCTGGGCGCGCCCGTGGGCTTCCTCGCCTTCGCGATCGCGCTGGTCTTCGTGTTCGTGATGGTGAACGGGATCTCGGTGGGCGTGAGCGACTCCAACCCGATCTCCTCCGCCTTCGTGGTGAGCGTGGTCCTCATGGCGGCACTCGGCCTCAAGGACCCGGTGGTGGGACTCGTCGCGGGCATGGTGCTCCTCATCTCCACCAGCATCGGCTGCGACATGCAGCAGGACCGCTCCACGGGCTGGCGACTGGGCACCAACCGCGTGCTGCAGTTCCGCTACCAGGTGGTGGGCGTGCTCATGGGCGCGATCATGGCGGTGGTGTTCGCCACGCTCTTCATGAAGGCCTACCCGGTGCTGCAGCTCGACCAGACGGTGATGAAGGCGGGCGAGCAGCCGGCGGAGTGGAGCGCGGCGATGACCTACAAGTTCGTGGGCGTGCTGCGCTCGCTCACCAACGACCAGCCGCACCAGCGCACGGCCATCTGGCTGGGGGTGGCCATCGGCTTCGCCTTCCAGCTCGCGAGGAAGCTCGTGAAGGCGAACGCGGCCTACAAGCGCTTCGCCGCGAGCGGCAAGGCGGGCTTCGCGACGGACTTCGTGGTGGACGCGATCCTGCTGCCCTCCCCCTACGCCTCGTCGTTCGGGGGATTCGTGAACCTGCACACCTCGCTGTGGTTCGGCGGCGGCGGCATCCTCTCGAGCTTCGTGAACACGGTCACGAAGAAGAAGGCCGTGCCGGGCGAGAAGGAGATGCCCGAGGACATGAGCACCACTTCGCTCGTGGGCGGCGGCCTCATCGCGGGCGACTCGCTCGCGGCGCTGGGGCTGGGGATCGCCGGGCTCCTTGGGACGGTGCTCGGGTAAACTACCCACAAGGAGTCAACTTCCAGGTGTTGCACAGCTCGCATGTCCCCGGGCCCTGTCCAGGCTGATGTCCGCACGCTCATGGCCGCGGTGCTGTTCGCGGATCTCGTGGGCTATTCCCGTAAGCCCGTGGCCGACCAGTTCGCAGCCAAGAACTCCTTTCGGGAACTTCTGCAGGGCGTGCTGGCCCCTCTTGCGGCGGACTCCCGGATCGTGCTGGATACCGGCGACGGGGCGGCGGTTGCCTTCCTCGAGGATCCCGAGCACGCGCTCTACGTAGCTCTCGAGCTTCGCGAGGATCTCGCGGTACGGGAGCAGGGCGGCCGGCTGGCGCCCAGCGACCTTCGCCTCGGGTTGAACCTCGGGCCGGTCAGGCGCATGGTCGACCTGAATGGCCAGCCCAACCTCGTAGGCGAAGGCATGAACACCGCCGAGCGCGTCATGAGCTTCGCGGCGCCGGGCGAGACGACCGTCTCGCGTGCCTTTTGCGACGCCATTTCGTGTCTTCGCGAAAGCTATCGGCACCTGTTCGAGCCGCTCGGCCACCGCACGGACAAGCATGGCCGCGAGCACGAGGTCTTCCGCGTCAACGGCACGCCGCTCGCACTCGAGGAGGCGCGATCGAGCGTGGGAATCGGAGTCCGGGGTGTAGTCATCGAAATCCCGGTCCCTGTTCAGGCAGGCCCGGACGTTCCGCCGGTGCGCAAGGGCACGGGCAGGATGTGGGCCGTGGCGGTGCTCGTGGTTGCCCTGGTCGGCACCATGGTGGCCTGGTTCGCGGGCGAAAGGCGCCCGCCGGAAGCATCGCGGCCCCTTGCGCCTGCCGCCGCGACGTTGACGCTCTCTCCTGCGAAGCCGGCATCCGCGGCAGTCGCGCCAACGCCCGACAAGGCGACAGTCGCTCCCCCGGTCGAGCCGCAGCCGGTCGAGGTGCCCGCCAACCCAATCCCGAAGCAGGCCGTCGATGCAGAACCTGCGCCTGCACCGTCCCGGCGGGAACGGCCCGTGCAGCACGAGGCCGCTCCCACCGGCGATCCGAAGCGGTGCGGGGCGCTCACGCAGAGGGCGGCGCTAGGGGAGGCATTGAGCCCCAGGGAACAGGAGGAGTTGAGGAGGACATGCCGATGACGCGCGCCCTCCACGCGCTGGCAGCCATTACGGTCGCAATGATCTTCCTTTCCGGCTGCGCGGCACCGCCGGCGCCCGAGCGTCCGGCAGCCCAGAGAGGCGAGTTCGATTTCGCCGGGGCGATCGCGTTCGCTGTCGACGACCTGTTCGTCCAGCTGCAGCGGCTTCCCGAGTTTGCGCCCACGGCGACGAGCGAGTTGGAGAAGAAGGTGGGTGACGTCCTGGGCCAGAAGCCCGAATCCAAGCGCGGCGTGATCATGGTGGACACCATCATCGATGCCGCCACGGGACAGCAGACCCATGCCACCCAACTCGCCGAGCAGCGGCTCTATGAACGCGTCCGAGCCCGGTTTCCGCAGTTCGAGGTGGGCCCGGCCGGCTCGAAGCTCCTGGCGCGCGCCGGATACGTCGTGGCCGCCACGATGCAGCCGGTTGCCGGCGATCGCGGGGCGTTTCGCCTGAGCATGTCGATGACCGACGTGCGCGCCGGGCTCGTGATCGCCCAGGCGGTCGCGCGCCTTCGCGATGCCTCGGTGGACACTACCCCCACGCCCTACTATCGTGAGAGCCCTTCGCTCACGCGCGACCGCGTGGTCGAAGGACAGGTGCGCACGTCGGAGACCGCGCCCGGCAAGCCGGCCGACAGCGTGTACCTCGAGCGACTTCCGACCAACGCGCTGGTGAACGAGGGTCTCGCCGCGGTCAATGCGGGCAATTACGCGGCGGCGCTGCCGTTCTACGAGGAAGCCTCCCGCCGCGGCGACGGCCAGCAGCTTCGCGTCTACAACGGCCTCTACGTCGCCTATTGGAATGCCGGGCGCGCCCCGGAAGCCGAAAGCGCGTTCGGCAAGATCGTCGCCCTGGGTCTCGCCACCAACAACCTCGCCGTGAAGTTCCTGTTCAAGCCGCGCACGACCGAGTTCTGGCCGGACCCGAAGATCAGCGGACCGTATCCCTTCTGGCTCAAGCAGATTGCAAGCGAGGTCGCCGCGTCGCAACGCTGTCTTGCCGTGATCGGGCACAGCAGCCGCACGGGAAGCGAGCAGGTGAATGACCGGCTCTCCCTGCAGCGCGCGGAGGCCATCAAGGCGAGGCTCGTCTCGGAGAAGCGGGACCTGGAGGGCCGGGTCCAGACTTCCGGGGCCGGCTACCGGGATAACCTCATCGGCACGGGCACCGACGACCAGCGCGACGCGCTCGACCGCCGCGTGGAATTCCGGGTCGTGACGTGTCCCTGAACTAGCGCCGCGCCAGGAGCTTGCGCAGCTCCTCGAGCACGCCGAAGCCGAGGGCGAGCGCGATCATGAGCCCCCAGGCGTCGGGCGAAAGCGGCAGCGTGCCGAAGGCGGCGTTGCCCGCCGGCGTGTAGACGATCGCGAGGATGAGGACGAGCTCGAAGGCGATGCCGGCCAGGAGGAGTGGATTGTCGGCCGGCCGGAAGCGGATCGCGGGCTCCTCGGGGTGGCGGCAGAGGAAGGCGTTCACGACCTGGGCGACCACGATGGCGGCCAGGCACGCGGTCGTCGCCCGCAGGTAGAGCGGGTCCGTCTTCGCGAGCGCCTCGCCCCACGCCCAGCCCCCCGCCTGCAGCACCGCGAAGAAGACGGCCATCGCGGCCGCCGCCTGCAGCATCCCCAGCCACAGGTAGGACCGCGCCAGGAGCGGCCAGGTGAGGAGACGCTCCCGCGCGTGCCGAGGCGGCCTGCTCATCACACCGGCGTGCGGCCTTTCGGCGCCCAGCGCCAGCGCCGGCAGCATGTCGGTGCCCAGGTCCACGGCGAGGATCTGGATGATCGTGAGGGGCAGCGGGATGCGCAGCAGCACGAACGCGAGGTAGGGGACGAGCTCGGGGACGTTGGAGGTGAGGATGTAGGTGAGGAACTTGCGGATGTTCTCGAACACCGCGCGCCCCTCCTCGATCGCGTTCACGATGCTCGCGAAGTTGTCGTCGAGCAGGATCATGTCCGCGGCTTCCTTGGCCACGTCGGTGCCCGCGATGCCCATGGCGATCCCGATGTGCGCGGTGCGAAGCGCCGGGGCGTCGTTCACGCCGTCGCCGGTGGCGGCCACGACGTGTCCCTTGGCCTTGAGCCCCTCGACGACCAGCATCTTCTGCTCGGCGGTGACGCGCGTGAAGAGGATCTCGGGGCTCGCGAGCGCGATCTGCAGCTGCGCGGGCGTCATCCGGCGAAGCGCGTCGCCCTGCACGACCACGGGTGACGGCGATTGCACGAGGCCGATCTCGCGCGCGATGGCGAGCGCCGTGTGCGGGTGGTCGCCGGTCACCATGATCACCTGGATGCCGGCCGTGCGGCAGCGCGCGATGGCCTCGGGCACCTCGGGGCGCGGCGGGTCGTGCAGGCCCACCAGCCCCGACAGGCACAGGCCCGCCTCCGCCGGATCCTCGCCCTCGGCGAGGTCCTTCCACGCGAAGCCGAGGACGCGAAGTCCCTCCTCGGCCATGGCGAGCTGGGCCCCCGTCACGCGGCCRCGGTCCGCCTCGCCGAGGGGCCGCACCGCGTCGCCCTCCTCGATGCGGTCGCAGAGGCGCAGCACGACCTCGGGCGCGCCCTTGCAGTAGAGCCTGCGCCCGCCCGCGTGGCGCACCACCACCGACATGCGGCGGCGCTCGCTGTCGAAGGGGATCTCGTCGACGACCGCGGCGCCGTCGAGTCCCGGCGGCTCGCCTGCGAAGCGCACCAGGGCGACCTCCATCGGGTCTCCCAACCACCCTTCCTGGCCATCGTGATTGCTGCGCTTGAGGTTGTGGCACAGGCGGGCGTTGAGGCGCAGGTGGCGCTCGCCCGCCGCCTCGGCCAGGTCGCGCGCGGGCGCGGCCATGCGGGCCGTGAACACCTGGGCCGCGGCCATGCGGTTCTGCGTGAGGGTGCCGGTCTTGTCGCTGCAGATCACGGTGGCCGAGCCCAGCGTCTCCACCGACGGCAGGTGGCGGACGAGCGCGTTCCGCTTCGCCATGCGCTGCGTGGCCATGGCGAGCGAGAGGGTCACGGTCGGCAGCAGCCCCTCGGGCACGTTGGCCACGATGATCCCGATGGCGAACATCGCGTTGTCCCAGAACGGCAGGCCGATCGCGGTGCCGATGGCGAAGAAGACGAGCCCCAGCGCGGCGGCGAAGGCRGCGACCAGGCGCGAAAGGCGCGCGATCTCGCGCTGCAGCGGCGAGCCCGCCTCGCCCACGGTCTGCGTGAGGTGGGCGATGCGACCGAACTCCGTGCGCATCCCSGTGGCGTAGGCGACCGCGCGGCACTCGCCGGAGATGACGGAAGTGCCCGCGAGCAGGAGGTTCCTCGCCTCCAGCGCGCGGCCGTCGGCGATGCCGTCGGCCGAACGGGCCTTGGCGAGCGACTCCCCGGTGAGGGTGGAGAGGTTCACGCGCAGGCGCGAGGACTCGACGATGCGGCAGTCGGCGGGGATGTTGTCGCCTTCCTGGAGCAGGAGCACGTCGCCGGGCACGAGGAGCTCCGCGGCGATCTCGCGCAGGTCCCCCTCGCGCAGCACCTTGGCCCTCTGCGGCAGCAGCTGGCGCAGGGCCGCGAGCGCGCGCTCCGCCCGGTACTCCTGCCAGAAGGAGAACGCGCCGTTCACGACGATGACGGCGAGGATGGCCGCGCCCAGGGTGCCCATGCCCTCGCCGGGATTGCGCCACTCGGCGAGAAAGGCGAGGCCGGCGGCGACCCAGAGGATGAAGGCGAAGAAGTGGGTGAACTCGCCGAGGAAGCGCAGCCACAGGGGCCTTCCCCGGACCTCCTCGATGCGGTTCGGGCCGAATTCGCGCAGGCGGCGGCCGGCCTCGCCGTCGTCCAGGCCACGCTCCGACGTCTTGAGGCTGGTCAGAACGTCGGCGATCGGGAGGTTGACAATGTCCATGGGGCCGCCGGTTCAAGCGGGCGACCCCGTCACTATGGTCCAACCCCAACCCGCTACGCCAGTGACCCGACGGGCAAGCCGCTGGGCGTGGGCCCTGGCCGCCCTKGCCAYGGTCYTSSYCGCCTGGMTYGCSCTKCCCGGTCCCGCGCGCGCCGAGCGGGCGCCGCCGGCCGCGGCCGAGAYGGTGGAGATCGAGGTCTTCGTCCGCGAAGGCTGCCCGCACTGCGCCGACGCCAAGGTCTTCCTCGGRAAGCTGCGCCAGGAGCGGCCGGGCCTCGTGGTCACGGTCCGCGACGTCATGCGCGAGCCCGAGTCCCTGCGCCGGCTCGAGGAGCTGATGTCGCGCACGCCCGGGGGCGCGGTCTCCGTGCCGGCCTTCGTGATCCGCGGCGAGCTGCTCGTGGGCTTCGTGGACGAGGCGACCACGGGCGAGCGCATCCGCGCGCTGGTGGCGGGCCCCGCTCCGGCCGCTCCCGCCGACGCCGGCGGCAAGTGCCCCATCGGCGAGGAGCTGCCGTGCGCGGATGCGAGCA
>PQAI01000293.1:0-350 GCA_003105245.1 Betaproteobacteria bacterium
CCGCCGGACGCGCCGCAGACGCTCAACGTGCAGGCGCCGGCGCGCCCGGCCGCCACCGAGGCCCGCGTCGCCGCCCCGGGGAGCGAGGGATGATCGTGGCCGAGTCCGTGCGCGCTTCCGCCCCGCCGCTCGCCGAGCGCCTGGCCGCGCTGGGCGTGCCGCTCGCCGACCTCACGACGGACTCGCGCGCCGTGAAGCACGGCAGCGTGTTCCTCGCCTACCCGGGCAGCGCCCGCGACGGCCGCGCCTTCATCGCCGACGCGCTCGCGCGCGGGGCGGCCGCGGTCGTCCACGAGGCCCGCGACTTCGAGTGGGACCCGGCCTGGGGCGTGCCGCACCTCGCCGTCGAG
>PQAI01000293.1:552-5524 GCA_003105245.1 Betaproteobacteria bacterium
GCCGGCATCAAGTTCGACGTCGCCGTGTTCACCAACCTCACGCGCGACCACCTCGACTACCACGGCACGATGGAGGCCTACGCGCAGGCGAAGTTCGGGCTCTTCCAGGCGCGCGGCGTGGGCCGCGCGGTGATCAACGTCGACGACGACTGGGGGCGCCTTTTCGCGCAGCGCCTGGCCGGCACCCCCGTCGAGGTGATCGGCTACGGGCTCTCGGGCGGGCGCCTGCGCGCCTCCGGCCTGCAGCAATCGGAGGCGGGACTGCGCTTCCGCGTCGAGGGCGACTGGGGCGCGGGCGAGGTGGCCGTGCCGGTGCTTGGCGCCTTCAACGTCTCGAACCTCCTCGCGGTGACGGGCACGCTCCTCGCGAGCGGCGTGCCCCTCGCGACCGCGCTCGCGGCCGTGTCGGGGTTGAGGCCCGTGCCGGGGCGCCTCGAGCGCCTGGGCGGGGGCGGGGCCCCGCTCGCCGTCATCGACTACGCGCACACGCCCGACGCGCTCGAGAAGGCGCTCGCCGCGGTGCGCCCGGTGGTGGCGCGCGGCCGGCGCCTCATCTGCGTCTTCGGCTGCGGCGGCGACCGCGACGCGGGCAAGCGCCCCATCATGGGCGAGGCCGCGGCGAGGCTCGCCGACCACGTGATCGTCACCAGCGACAACCCGCGCAGCGAGGATCCGCGGGCGATCATCGACCAGGTGCTCTCGGGCGTCCTGAGCGGCAGCGTCGAGGCCGTCGCCGACCGCCAGGTGGCGATCTTCTCCGCGATCCACCAGGCCGTCCCCGGCGACGTGGTCCTGCTGGCGGGCAAGGGACACGAGACCTACCAGGAAATCGCCGGCGTGCGCCACCCGTTCAGCGACGCCGAGGTGGCCGCCGCCGCGATGGAGGCCCGGCCGCGATGAGCCCTCCCGGCCCGGTGCCCGTCCCGATGATGGACCTGATTGAGGCCGCCCGCGCCACGGGCGGCACGGCGGCGGGCGAGCGCGCGGCCTTCTCGGGCGTGAGCACCGACAGCCGCGTGATCGAGCCCGGCGACCTCTTCGTGGCGCTGCGCGGCGCGAACTTCGACGGCCACGACTACGTGCCGCAGGCCATCGGCCGCGGCGCCGCCGCCGCGCTCGTCTCCCGCCGCGTCGGCAGCGAGCGCGAGATCCCGCAGGTGCTGGTGAAGGACACGAAGGCCGCCCTCGGGCAGCTCGCCGCGGCGTGGCGCGCGCGCTTCGCGCTCCCGGTCGTGGCGATCACCGGCAGCAACGGCAAGACCACCGTGAAGGACATGCTCGCCTCGGTCCTCGCCGCGCACTGCGGCGGGCGGGACGACGTGCTCGCCACCGCGGGCAACCTCAACAACGACATCGGGCTGCCGCTCATGCTGCTGCGGCTGCGCGAGCGCCACCGCTACGCCGCGCTCGAGATGGGCATGAACCATCCCGGCGAGATCGAGTACCTCTCGCGCCTGGCCTCGCCGGGCGTGGCGCTGGTGAACAACGCGCACCGCGCCCACATCGGCCTGCTCGGCTCGGTCGAGGCCATCGCGCGGGCCAAGGGCGAGATCTACGCGGGCCTGCGCCCGGGCGGCATGGCGCTGGTCAACGCCGACGACGCCTTCGCCGGCTACTGGAAGGGCCTCGCCGCCGGCCGGTCCGTCGTCACCTTCGGCACCGCCGGGGACGCCGACGTGCGCGGGCACGTCGAGGAGGGGCAGCTGCGGCTGGTGACCCCGCTCGACGCCTTCGCCGTCACGCTGCAGGTCCCCGGGGAGCACAACGCGAGGAACGCGATCGCGGCCTGCGCCGCCGCCTTCGCCCTCGAGATACCGCCGCGCGCCATCCAGGCGGGACTCGCGGCCTACGCCGGCACCAAGGGCCGCCTGCAGGCGCGCCGCGGCGCCGGCGGCTCGACCGTCATCGACGACACCTACAACGCGAACCCCGACTCCATGAAGGCCGCCATCCGGGTCCTCGCGGCCGCCCCGGGAAGGCGCGTGCTGGTGATGGGCGACATGGGCGAGCTGGGCGGCGAGGAGGCGGCCCTGCACGCCGAGGTCGGCGCCTTCGCCCGGGCCGCCGGGATCGAGCGCCTCCTCGCGCTCGGGCCGCTCAGCGCGCACGCCGCGAAGGCCTTCGGCGCGGGGGCGACGCACTTCCCCGCCATCGAGGGGCTCCTGTCGGAGGCGCGGGTGGAGTCGGCGAAGAAGAACGTGACGCTGCTCGTGAAGGGCTCCCGGTTCATGCGCATGGAGCGCGTGGTCGAGCGCCTGGCCGCGGAGGGACCCGATGCTGCTTGAGCTGGCCCAATGGCTCGCGACCGAGGTCCGCGCCTTCAACGTCTTCACCTACATCACGCTGCGCGTGGTGCTCGCCGCGCTCACGGCGCTCGCSATCTCCTTCGTGATCGGGCCGGCCATGATCCGGCGGCTCACCGCCTACAAGATCGGCCAGGCCGTGCGCGACGACGGCCCGCAGACCCACCTCGTGAAGTCGGGCACKCCCACCATGGGCGGCGCCCTCATCCTGGTGTCGGTGGCGGTCACCACGCTGCTGTGGGCCGACATCGAGAACCGCTACGTCTGGATCTGCCTCGCCACCACGCTCGGCTTCGGCGCCATCGGCTGGGTGGACGACTGGCGCAAGGTCGTGCACCGCAACCCCAAGGGGCTGTCGGCGCGCGCCAAGTTCTTCTGGCAGTCGGCGATCGCCCTCGTCGCGGTGGCCGCGCTCGCGTGGAGCGCGAAGCTGCCGGCGCAGACCGAGCTCCTCGTGCCCTTCTTCAAGACGGTGGCGATCCCCCTGGGCGCCATCGGCTTCGTGATCCTGGGCTTCTTCGTCGTGGTGGGRACCTCSAACGCGGTGAACCTCACCGACGGCCTGGACGGGCTSGCCATCATGCCCACGGTGATGATCGCGGGCGCGCTCGCGGTGTTCGCCTACGTGACCGGGCACGCGGTGTTCTCCAAGTACCTGGGCTTCCCCTTCATCTCKGGGGCGGGAGAGCTCGCCGTCTTCTGCGCGGCCATCGCCGGCGCGGGGCTCGCGTTCCTCTGGTTCAA
This sequence comes from Betaproteobacteria bacterium, assembly GCA_003105245.1. GTDB lineage: Bacteria > Pseudomonadota > Gammaproteobacteria > Burkholderiales > Usitatibacteraceae > FEB-7. The sequence goes on from PQAI01000293.1 coordinate 3,600, forward strand.
CGCCTACCCGGCCGAGGTGTTCATGGGCGACGTCGGCGCGCTCGCGCTCGGGGCGGCGCTCGGCATGGTGGCGATCGTGGTCCGGCAGGAGATCGTGCTCTTCATCATGGGCGGCGTGTTCGTGGTGGAGACGCTCTCCGTGATGATCCAGGTGGCCTCCTTCAAGCTCACCGGCCGGCGCGTCTTCCGCATGGCGCCGCTGCACCACCACTACGAGCTCAAGGGCTGGAAGGAGAACCAGGTCGTGGTGCGCTTCTGGATCATCACGATGATGCTCGTCCTCTTCGGGCTCTCGACCCTCAAGCTCAGGTAGGCGCGAAAGGAGATGGCCAATGGCGAATGGRCAGGCAAGACCGTTCTCGTTCTGGGGCTCGGTGACACGGGGCTTTCGTGCGTTCGTTGGCTCGCTCAGGAAGGCGCGCGGCTGCGCGGCGCCGACACGCGGCAAGCGCCTCCGGCCCTGGGAGCGGTCCGCGAGGCGGTCCCCGGAATCCGGGTCGACCTCGGTCCATTCCGACCCGAGAGCCTGGCAGGCGTGGACGCGGTCGCTGCGAGTCCGGGCATTGCGCTTCGCGAGCCGGTCCTCCGCGAGGCCCTCGCCCGCGGCATCGAGGTCGTCGGCGACGTCGAGATCTTCGCGCGCGAAGTGGCGCGCGCGGCAACCGGAGCGCGCGTGATCGGCATCACGGGCACCAACGGCAAGAGCACCGTGACGGCGCTCGCGGGCGCGATGACGCGCGCCGCGGGGCTCTCCACGGTGGTGGCCGGCAACATCGGCCTGCCGGTGCTCGACGCGCTGCGCGAAGCGAAGGCGGCCGGGATGCCGCAGGCGTGGGTGATCGAGCTGTCGAGCTACCAGCTCGAGACCACCGCGAGCCTCGCCCTGGACGCGGCCGCGATGCTCAACCTCACGCAGGACCACCTCGACCGCTACGACACGATGGCGGGCTACGCCGCGGCCAAGGCGCGCATCTTCCGCCACTGCGGCACGCGGGTGCTCAACCGCGACGATCCCTGGAGCCTCGGCATGAAGGCCGGGGCGAGCGTCACCTTCGGGCTGGGCGAGCCGGCGCGGGACGACGAGTGGGGCATCCGGGCCGGCGAGCTCGTCCACGGGCGCGATCCGATCGTGGCGCTCTTCGAGGTTCCCGTGGCGGGGCTGCACAACGCGGCCAACGCGCTGGCGTCGCACGCGCTGTGCGCCAGCTGCGGCCTGCCGGCCCGGCCGCTCGCCGACGCGATCCGCGAGTTCCGCGGGCTGCCGCACCGCGCCGAGCGCGTCGCCGCGGCTCGCGGCGTCGTGTTCTACGACGACTCGAAGGGCACGAACGTCGGCGCCACCGTCGCCGCGCTCGAGGGCATGCGCGGCAAGGTGGTGCTCATCGCGGGCGGCGACGGCAAGGGGCAGGACTTCTCCCCGCTCGTCCCCGCCGTGCGCAGCCACGCGAGGGCGGTCGTCCTCATCGGGCGCGACGCGCCGGCCGTGGAGGCGGCGATCGCGCCGGCGGGCGTCCCCTGCGCGCGCGAGTCCACGATGGAGGCGGCCGTGGAGGCGGCCTTCCGGCTCGCCACGCCCGGCGACGCGGTGCTCCTCTCGCCCGCGTGCGCGAGCTTCGACATGTTCGCCAACTACAAGCAGCGCGGCGAGGTGTTCGCCGCCGCCGCGCGCGCCATCGCCGCGAGGGTGGAGGGCTGATGCTCTACAACCCCGGCCGCCGCGACACCGCGATCGACCAGGCCCTGGTCTGGAGCGCGGTGCTGCTCGCCGCGTTCGGGCTGGTGATGGTGTACTCGGCCTCCATCGCCATGGCCGAGGCCGAGCGCTTCACCGGGTTCCGCGCCCACTACTTCCTCGCGCGCCACGGCGCCTTCCTCGCCGCCGGGCTGCTGGCGGCGGCGGTGGCCTTCCGCGTGCCGCTGCGCTA
>PQAI01000294.1 GCA_003105245.1 Betaproteobacteria bacterium
GCGGCTCCTGAAGGCAGGCTCCCTGGAGGAGGCGATCGCGCTCTTCGCGCAGCCGCCGGGAGGCGACGTGGCGCTGCTTCGCGCCGCCTGAATCCGGGGCGCGCCCGGCAAGCTCTGGACCGACCCCGGCGCCTGGAGCACCATCTGCCCATGGACCTGCCCGCCCTCCTGCGCCACGCCATCGCCGCCGCCTTCGTCCTGGCGGCCGCCGCGCTGCCTGCACGCGCCGCCGAGCCCCGGGTCGCCCTCGTGATCGGCAACGCCGCCTACCCGGCCGCTCCCCTGCGCAACCCGGTCAACGACGCCAACGCGATCGCCGCGCGCCTTCGCGCCATGGGCTTCGAGGTGACGCTTCGCACCGACGTCACGCAGCGCGAGTTCACCCGCGCCGTGAGCCAGTTCGGCCAGGCCCTGAAGCCGGGCAGCGTCGCGCTCTTCTACTACGCCGGCCACGGCATGCAGGTGCGCGGCCGCAACTTCCTCGTCCCGGTGGACGCCGACATCCAGAGCGAGGCCTCGGCCCGCAGCGAGTCGGTGGACCTCGACCTCGTCCTCGAGCAGCTCGGGCCCGCGCGCCTGAGCATGGTCATCCTCGACGCGTGCCGCAACAACCCGTTCGAGGGCAAGTTCCGCTCCACGCGCGGCAGCGGCCTCGCGCAGGTGGACGCGCCCAAGGGCACGCTCCTCGCCTACGCGACGGCGCCGGGCAAGGTGGCCTCCGACGGCGACGGGGCCAACGGCCTGTACACCGCGGAGCTGCTCAGGGCGATGCAGGTCCCGGGCGCCAAGGTCGAGGAGGTCTTCAAGGCCGTGCGCGTGAACGTGATCAAGGCCACGGCCGGCGAGCAGGTGCCGTGGGAATCTTCCTCGCTCACCGGCGACTACTACTTCAGCCCCGCCCCGGCCAGGGCCGAGGGGGCCAAGGCCGCGCGCGACGCGGGCGTCCCGCAGGCGGAGCTGCAGGCGAAACTCGACGCGGAGCGCCAGGCGCGCGAGAAGGAGGCGCAGGCCCTCAAGGCCGAGATGGAGAAGCTGCGCGAGGAGGTGCGGCGTCTTTCGGTCGCCGCCGCGCCGGCGTCCACACAGCCGGCCGCGGCAGCGAAGGCCCCGGCCCCGGCAACCCAGGCTTCCGCCGAGAAGCCGCCGTCCGCCACCGCGAAGAGGACCGACGCCCCGAAGAAGATCGACGGGGACAAGCGGGTGGAGGAAGCGAAGAAGCCCCAGGACCGCCCGGCACCGTCGGGAACGAAGCTGGCCGCCCTCGAGAAGAAGGGCGCGGCCGCCCCTTCCGGGCTCTCCTCGCCCCCTTCCCCGAAGCTGCGCGAGGCGGTCTCGGAGGAATGGCAGCGCCGGTTGGCCGTGCTCGAGAGCGAGCGCGGCCGGCTCACGATGGCCAAGGCCGCCGCGATCCTCTTCGCGCCCCTGAACGACCAGCAGCTCACCATCCTGGTCGAGAAGGAGCGCAGCCTGAGGAACCTGCCCTACAACACCGCATTCGCCCTGGGCCACGACGCCGCGGGCGGCACCCGGTCCTGGCTCACCTGGAACGAGTCGACGCCCGGCCTCGCCGAGGAGACGGCCCGCAACCGGTGCACGCAGAATTCGACCGCCCGCTGCGCGGTCGTGATGGTCAACGGCGAGTTCCGGGAAGCCGAGTTCGTGGCGTGGGCCCGCGGCGCGGACGGCGGCAATCTCGGCCGCATGCGCGTGGCGTTTCTTCGCACCCGAACCGGCCGCTGAACGCGCGGCCTATTCCACGACCGTCTGCGACTGCTCGCGCAGGTACTGCGTGAGGTACCAGAAGGAACCGATGTTCTTGCCGGTGGAACCCGAGCCCTTCCATCCGCCGAAGGGCTGGTAGCCCGGCCAGGCGCCCGTGGTGGCGCCCTGCGGCCGGTTCACGTAGACGACGCCCGCCTCGATGCGCTCGAGGAAKACCGCGGCCTCYTCCGGGGCGCCGTAGAAGCCGGCCGTGAGCCCGTAGTCGGTGTCGTTCGCGCGCGCGAGCGCCTCGTCGAGCGAGTCGACCGCGCCCACGAGGACGAAGGGCAGGAAGTGCTCGTCGCGCCACAGGCGCGATTCCCACGGCGCCGTGGCCACCGTCGGCGCCACGAAGTAGCCGCGCGCGAGGTCGCCCTGCGCGAGCTCGCGGCCGCCGGCGAACACCTTGCCCGCGCTCGCCGCTTCCGCTGCCGCCTTGCGGTAGCGGGCGAGCGCCGCGGCGTTGATCACCGGCCCCAGCCAGTTCGACCGCAGCGTCGGGTCGCCCACCGTCGCCTCGCCGGCGAGCGCGGCGAGGCGCGCGACGAACTCCTCCATGACGGGCTTCTCGACGAGCACGCGCGAGGCGGCGGAACACTTCTGCCCCTGCAGCCCGAAGGCCGAGCGGCACACGCCCATGGCCGCGCGCTCCAGGTCCGCGTGGCGGGTGACGACGACCGGGTTCTTGCCGCCCATCTCGGCGATGCAGGGCCGCGGCCAGCGCCCCCCGCCGAAGGTGCGCACGATCCCCATCCCCACCTCGCCCGAGCCGGTGAAGGTGATGCCCGCCACGTGCGGATGGTCCACGAGCGCCCGGCCCGCCTCTGCGCCGCTTCCCGTGAGGTAGTTCACCACGCCGTCGGGAAGGCCCGCGTCGCGAAAGGCGTCCATCAGCAGCGCCCCGCACCAGGCGGTGTCGCTCGCCACCTTGAAGACCACCGTGTTGCCGGCCACGAGCGCGGCGCCGACGGGACCGCCGGCGAGCGCCATGGGGAAGTTGAAGGGCGCGATGACGGCCCACACGCCGTGCGGCTTCATCACGGTGCGGTTGTGGCTCGCGAAGCCCTTAAGCGGGTCGTCCGGGAGGAAGCGCTCGAAGCCGCCGTTCTCCTCCATCTCGTCGCAGTACCAGGCGATGAGGTCGGCCGTCTCCTGCACCTCGCCCAGGGACTCCATCCGGTTCTTGCCCACCTCGAGGGCCATGGCCGCGGCGAGCTCGTAGACGCGCTCCTCGATGAGCGCCGCCGCCTTGCGCAGCAGCGCCACGCGCTCGCTCCAGTGCGTCGACGCCCAGGGGCGGAAGGCCGAGCGTGCCGCGGCGACCGCGTCCGAGACGTCCGCCGCCGTCCCGCGCGGAAGGCGCGCGAGGAGCCAGTCGCGGTCGATGGGCGAACGGCACTCGAACTCGTCCTTCGCGAGCCTCGGGCGCCCGCCGACCCACATCGGGTGCGCGGCGCCGAGCCGGCCCTTCACGCGGGCGAGCGCCTCGTCGAAGCGCCGGTGCAGCTCCTCCGGCGGATCGAACATCGTCGAATAGGTGAGCTTGAAGGTCTTGTCCTGCATGGCCCGTTTCCTTCCCGGCCGCCCCTAGGTCAGCGCGACGTGCTCGGGATCATCCTGGTGATGGCGCTCGAACTCGAGGAAGTCGTAGTAGCCGCAGCGCGAGCCGCCGGGGAAGTCGCCGCAGATGGCGGGACGGGCCTCGTAGACCGTGCAGCGGCGGGTCTCCTGGTCGAGGAAGGCGCACGCCGACTTGAAGTGCYTGTCCTTGCGGTGGCGAAGCACGCGCGCCTCGCCCTTCTCGTCCAGGCGCGTGAAGCGCTTCTCCGCCTGCGCCGGCTCGATGCCGAAGTGGCGGGCGAGCCGCGCGATGTCGCGCGCCTTCACGGGAATTTCCTCGTAGGTGCAGCAGTAGGCGGGGCACTTCTGGCAGGAGTAGCGGACGCGGACGGGGACAGGGAAAGGCCTGGGCTTCTTCATTGCGGGGCTGCGGGAAGTGGGACGGCGTGGAGGCCGCATTGTACGCGACCTCAACGGTGCTCGAACGACACGAGTTCCATGCGCTCCGAGAACAGGTCCTTCACGTGCCCCGCGGGCGCGGCGCGCCGGACCTCCTCGATCGCGACGGGGCCCCTCACGCGGCCGGGCGCGTTCCACCGGGTGATGTAGACGTCGACCGGGGGGCCCTGCCGGCGCCGGTTGATCCCGTGACCCTCGACGCGGAAGCACTCGAAGGTGCCCGCGGGGACGGTGACCGTCTCGCGGGCGGCCACGCGGAAGTCCATCGTCACCGATCCCTGCACCACGCCCTTCACGGACACGTCGTACCTCGTCGTCCACTTCCGCCCCACGGCGTATTCGACCGGGTGGTCCTGCCTCGGGGTGTATTCCTGGCCGTTCTTCGTGCGGACCTGGTTGCCCATGAGGTCCCTCACCACCAGGCCGTCGTTGAAGATCACGTGCGCGTCGGTGACCGCGGTGACCACCAGGTCGAGCCGGGCGGGCTTGCTTCCCCAGGCCAGCCGGTCGACCACGTCGTACGAAAGCCGGTCGCCCACGCGGGCCTTCGCGCCGGTCCTCACGGTTCCCGCCGTGAAAGGGTTTCCCTGCGCGGGCACCGGCTCCACCGGCCTTTCTCCCTGCGCGGCCAGCACGGCGTCGAGGCGCACCTGTGCCAGCTCCGCGAATCGCCCGCTCGGGTAGCGACGGAGGTACTGCTCCAGGGGGACCGGGTCCTTCGCCTGCCTCGCCTTCTCGAAGACGGCCAGCTCCTCCCGGAATTCGCGCTCCTCCTCCTCGGCGGAGAGCCTGCGCAACCGCTCCGGGGGGACGAAGTAGAAGTCCTCCTCGAGCGAGGTGCTCTCCCACGGGAYCTGCCGGCCGCCGGAGGAGCGGCGCACGCCAAGGCGCACGCGCTTGAACACGTCCTCGATCTTGGCATCGCGGACCTTCATCTCCCGRAGGAGGTTCTCCGTGTAGAGGCCGTTGGCCCCCGTCCCGTCGTCCGCGGTGTTGCCCGGCGCCGTCGCGTAGGCGAGCAGCGTTCCCGTCGGCGCGTCCATCTGGGACAGGCCCTTCTGCTCCGCGCCGACGTCGCCGGCGAACGGATTGTCGCGGCAGGCGTCCAGGATGATCACGTTCATCGGGTTGGCGGCGCCGCGCACGCCGCCGATCAGCCCGGCGATGTCGACGCACTGCGCGGGCACGTCGGCCGCGCCCGCGACCCTCGCGTCCACCGGAAGCAGGTAGTTGCGCCACTGCAGCTGCAGCCCGTGGCCCGCGAAATAGAAGAGCCCCACGCCCTTCCTCGCGGCCAGCGCCTTCGCGTACGCGTCGATCGCCTCGAGCATGGCGGCTCGCGTGGCGTCCTGCACGAGCGTCACCTCGAACCCGCTCTCGCGCAGCGCCTGCGCGAGGGCACGCGCGTCGTTGCCGGGATTCCTCAGCGCCGGCACCGAGCGATAGGTCGCGTTTCCGACGACCAGCGCCAGCTTGGGCGCGCGCAGGAGCTTCACGGCCCCCTCGGACTGCGCCCGGACGCCGGCCCACGGCGAGGGCAGGAAGAGCGAGGCGGCGGCGAGGCTCCCTTGCAGGAATCGGCGACGCGGGAAGGAATCCGTTTTCATCGGCGCTCTCGCCAGTGTACGCGCGCGGCGGGCGTGCGGGCACGCGCCGGTCAGAAGGTCGTCTTCGTCTTGACGACGAACTGCACCGCCTCGATGTCGCTCGTGCGGTCGAGCGGGAAGGCGACGTCGAGGTGCAGCACGTTGCCGAAGGCGGCGCGGTCGAACGCGAGGCGAAGCCCGACGCCCACGTCGGAGAGCCAGCCGCCGTTCTGCTCGTTCTGGTTCACGCCGCCCCAGGCCCGCCCCACGTCGTAGAACGCCGCGCCGCCGACGCGCATCAGCCGGAAGACGTACCAGTCGGTGTAGTAGCGCTGCTCGACCGTGAAGAGAACGCGTCGCTCCCCGCTCTGGTAGCGCAGCGGGTAGCCGCGCAGGCCGTTGTCGCCCCCGAGCAGCAGCTGGTCGGGAGCCTGGGCGCCATCGCCGAGACGATCGCCGGAGAGTCCCGCGAAGAAGGCCGCGCGCGGGCTCTGCGGGGCGTAGTAGCGCAGGGCGAACCCGGCCTGGGAGAGCGGGCTGCCCGTGCTCGCGAGCTGGCGCTGCGCCCTCACGGTGGCGAGGAGGTCGTGCTTCCAGGGCAGGTTGAAGCCCCGGGCGGCGGTGGCGGAGTACAGCCAGGCCGAGCGGCTGGCGCCCCATCCCTCGAGGGCCCGCGTCACCTGCACGGTCGCGTTGAGTCCCATGTCGAAGAACTCGGGCTTGGCGATGAGGTCGCGGTTCTTGAGCTTCACGAAGCGGTCCTCGATGGCCTCGTAGCGCAGGAAGGGTCCGCGCACGGCGTGCTCGGCGGGAAGCGGGACGGGCGCCACGGTCCCGGGCTCCCGTTCATAGGTGTCGTCCTGCATCGTCACCCCGGCCGACAGGCGCTGCGTCCATCCCGACACGAGGCCGGTGGACCAGCCGGCGAACGCTTCCGCCGCCTCGCTGCGGTGCCGGTACTGGGCCACCTCGTCGCCCGCGTTGTAGACCGAGTCGGTGCGGTCCCAGTCGTCCCAGCTCGCCCCGGCGGCCCAGCGCGTGTCGAGGGCGTAGAAGGGCCGCGTGACGGAAGCCGTCCGCCGTCCGCCGTCGCTGTAGCGGCCCTCCTCGTAGTGCAGGACGGTCCAGCCGTCGAAGGCGTGCCCGTAGTGCAGCAGGAACTGCTTTCCGTCGCGGTCCGGATCCGACGTCTGGGAGACGCCGACCTGCAGGCCGGTGCCCAGGAAGTTGTACTCGACGATGCCGATGCCGGCCGTGTTCTTGCCGCCGGAGCGCGAATAGCGCCCCGACAGGTCCAGGGTCCAGGTGTCGCGGGTGACCACCTCGAGGTCGACGACGCCGTCGCGCCAGGCCACGGGCCGGATCTGGACGTCGTAGACGGCCCGTTCGGATCGCAGCAGCCGCTCGGTTTCCTCGATGACCTGCCGGGAGATGCGGTCGCCGGGCCTGAACAGCAGCGAGCGCTCGATCACCGCCGGCCGCGTGGTGACGTGCAGGCGGTTGGCCAGGGCGAAGAAGGACTTGCTCTCCTTCGGGTCGTCGAGGTCGAAGATGTTGCGCGGGTCGACGCGGATGTTGCCGATGCGCGCCCCGGCCGCCTCCAGCTCCTCGATCGAGGGAAGCGGCAGGGAGGGCGCCTGGCCTTCGGCGCGAACGGGCCCGGCAAGCGACAGGATCGCGACGAGGCAGGCGGCGAGGCAAGGCAGGGGATCGGGGCGCTGCACACGGCCATTGTGGCAGACCGGTGCGCGCGCCGATTTGACCTGCCCGGGGTAAGGGGTCGATTTCCCCCGGGGTGGCCGGGCCTAGAACTCCAGCCTGTCGCCCGGGTGGATCGCGTGCACCCTGGTGGGCGAATCGCCCAGCGCCTTCACGAACTCCTCGGGCGTGCCCTTCAGGAAGATGTTGGTGCCGTAGTGCATCGGCACCGCGTGCTTCGGCTTGATCCAGTTGTTCACCGCGAAGGCGGCGTCCTTCGGGTCCATCACGTAGTGGCCGCCGATGGGGATGAGAACGACGTCGGGCCTGTAGTACTCGCCGATGAACTTCATGTCGCCGAAGAGGCCCGTGTCGCCCATGTGGTAGATCTTCAGGCCGTTCTCCAGCTCGATGATGTAGCCCATGGCGGCACCGCCGACGAAGGTGGCGTCCTTGCCCGTGGCCGGGTCCTTCCACACGAATTCCGACGAATGCTCGGCCTGCGTGGCCGTGATCTTCGGGCCCGCCTCTCCCCAGGGCTTGAGCACGCCGCCCTTGTTGATGCGCGGGGCGAGGTTGGCCGGGAGGATGCCGAGGGTCGCGAGCGAGGAGCCGAGTCCCGCCGGGCTCCAGACCGGGACGTTGTGCTTCTTCGCGAGCTCGGGCGCGTTGCCCAGGTGGTCGTTGTGCGCGTGCGTGACGAGGATGAGATCGACCTTGCCCAGCTCGTCGAGGTTCTTCCACTTCTCAGGCGTGCGCGGGTTCGTGGTGAGCCACGGGTCGATCATGATGACCTTCCCGCCCGGCGTGGTGAGCCGGAAGGCGGCCTGCCCGAGCCAGAGCAGCTCGGCCTTCTTCTCCTGCGCGGCGGCCGCGGCCGCCGAGAGCGCCGCGGCGAGCGCGGCGACGATTGCGATCGTTCTTTTCATGGTCTTCCCCCCAGGCGCGTGTCGTTGGAACTGCCGGCGAATTCTGCACGGCGCCGTCCCGGCCGTAAACGGGGGCATAGAATGTCCCCATGCCCTACCCGAAGCCGAAGCCGCCGAGGTTCAAGCTGCAGGTGCAGGAGGACGAGACCGACCACCGCCTGTGGCACGACGTGCTCGACCCGCGCGGCCGGCTCTACGTCTTCGACAAGGAGGCCGAGGCGCGCGCGAAGCTCGAGGAGCTCTTCCCCGTGCTGGTGGGGCTCGAGCGCTACGCCGCCGGGCCGAAGCGCACGCGGGTCATCGTCGTGGCCAGCGACGACGAGGACGAGGACCGCTAGCCGGCCGGCGGGAACTCCAGCGCGACCCGCGTGCCCGGACCCGTCCCGCGCGCGGCGACGACGAGCCGGGCGCCGTGGATGCGGGCGATCTCGTCGACGATGGCGAGCCCGAGGCCGCATCCCTCGCCCGCCGTCCCCGGGATCCGGTAGAAGCGCCCCTTCACGAGCTCGCGCTCGCCTTCCGGGATGCCGGGCCCGTGGTCCTCGACGAAGAGGCCGGGCGGCCGTTCCGTCACGCCCACGGTGACCGGCCCCGCGCTTCCCGCGTGCACGAACGCGTTGTCGAGGAGGTTCGAGAGCGCCTCGCGCAGCAGGGAATCGCGCGCCGGCACGACGACGGGCGCGCCCGGGCCCTCGTAGCCCAGGTCGACGCCGCGCGCGAGCGCGCGGTCGATCCAGGACTCGACCTCCTCGCGGGCGACGCGGTCGAGGTCCACGCTCTCCTTGGGGGCGCCGTCCTCGGCCTCGCGGTCGACGCGCGAGAGCGTTAGCAGGCGGTGCACCATGTGGCTCGCGCGCGAAAGCACGTCCACGGCGCCGGCCAGGATCTCGCGCTGGCGCCGCGGATCCTCCTCCCGCAGCGCGAGGTCGAGGCGCACGCGCAGCGCGGCGAGCGGCGTGCGCAGCTGGTGGGCCGCGTCCGCGACGAAGCGCTGGCGCGCGGCGTGCTCCTCGGAGAGCTCGCGCAGCAGCTCGTTCACCGCGCGCACCAGGGGGCGCACCTCGCTCGGGACCTCGGGCCCCGCGGGCAGCGGCGCGAAGCCCCGCCGGTCGCCGCGCACCCTCCGGACGATGGGCTCGAGGACCGACAGCGACCGGCCGATGCCCGCGGATACCAGCGCGATCGAGCTGGTGGCCAGTATCGCCACGATGGCGAGCGTGGCCACCAGCACCTCGTTGGCGAGGCTGTCGCGCTTGTTTCGCGTCTCCGCCACCCGGACGACCACCGTCTCGCTGCCCGCGGCCGGCAGGCGAAGCGCGATGGCGCGCACCCCGACGCCGCGCACCTGCGCGTCGTAGTAGACGGGCTCCGAGGGTCCTTCGGAGGCGAAGGGGGGCGGCGGGACCGCCGCGTTGGACAGTATCCGGCGCCCGCCCGTCGTCGCGACGTCGTAGTAGATCCGGTCGGCGACGTCCATCTCGAACATCTCGATGGCGGGCCCGGGCACGTCGACGCGCGGGACGCCCGCGACGAAGCGCACCTGCTTCGCCAGCGTGATCGCGGAGTCGTAGAGCCACTGGTCGAGCACCTTCTGCGAGAAGTGCTGGGCGAGGCCCCACGCGCTCGCCCCGGCCACGGCGACGACCGCGAGCAGCGGCCCGAGCAGCCGCAGCAGCAGGTCGCGCCGCAGGCTATTCGAGGACATCTCGCCCGGATTCCTCGAGCCGGTAACCCAACCCGCGCAGGGCCCTCACCGTGACCCCGAACGCCTCGAGCTTGCGGCGAAGGCGGCTCACCTGGACCTCGAGCGCGTTGGGCGCGACCTCGCTGTCGGAGGGAAACGCCGCCGCCAGGATCGCCTCCTTGGTGACGATGCGGCCGGGCCTTCGCATCAGGCACTCGAGGACGCCCGCCTCCCGGCGCGTGAGCTCGAGGGGCTCGTCGCCGGCGAAGGCGGCGCAGCCCTCCGCGTCGAAGCGCAGCGGCCCGAACCGCCGCCAGGGCGTGCCGTCGGCATCGCGCCGGCGCAGCAGCGCGCGCAGCCGCGCCTCGAGCTCGCCCAGGTCGAAGGGCTTCATGAGGTAGTCGTCGGCGCCGGCGTCCAGCCCGCCGATGCGATCCCCGATCGCGTCGCGCGCCGTGAGGATGAGCACGGGGAAGCCGATGGCGGACTGGCGCATTTCCCGCAGCACCGCGAYGCCGTCGCGGTCSGGCAGTCCCAGGTCCAGGATGCAGGCGTCGTAGGCGGCCGAGCGCGCCAGGCGCAGCGCCTCCTGCCCGCTGTCKGCCACGTCCACCTGGCTGCCGTCGCRCGCGAGCGCCGCCGCGAGGCCGGCCGCAAGGGCGGAGTCGTCCTCCACGAGGAGCAGCCGGCTCACGCGACCCCCGGCGACAGCGTCGCGACAGTCTCGAGTCCTAGAGTGGCGGGGCTTCCCATGGCAGGCCGACGTCTCTTGCGCTTCACGCCCTTGATTCCGAACTCTATCCCGAAAAGAACCCCACCGGAGGCGCCGGCCGCGTGCCGGCGATGACGCCCATGAGGCACCTGATCAAGAAACCCCACGACTTCTGGTCCGGCGTGATGTTCGTCGGCGTCGGCGGCCTGTTCGCCGGCATCGCCTACACCTACAAGCTGGGCACCGCGGCGCGAATGGGCCCGGGATACTTCCCGTTCATGCTGGGCCTCGTCCTGATGGTCATCGGCGCCCTCGTCATCGCCGCCTCGCTCAAGGGAGAGGCGCGCGGGAAGGGCGTGGACAAGTTCCACTGGGGGCCGCTCTTCTGGGTCCTGGGATCGATCGTCGTCTTCGGGCTCATGCTCAAGCTCACGGGCGTGCTCTTCGCGGGCGTGGCGCTGGTGGTCGGCTCCAGCCTCGGCAGCGGCGAGTTCAAGCTGAAGGAGATCGTGCTGCTCGCCGTGGGCCTGTCGATCTTCTGCGCGGCCGTCTTCGTGGGAGGGCTGAAGCTGCCCATCCCGATGTGCCCGGGCTTCGACTTCTTCGACCAGTTCGCCGTCTGCCGCGTCTGAGGAAGCCATGGATCTCCTGAACAACCTCACGCTCGGCTTCTCGGTCGCGCTCGCCGGCTCCAACATCCTCTACTGCCTCGTCGGCGTCATCCTCGGGACGCTCATCGGGGTGCTCCCGGGCATCGGCCCGGTGGCCACCATCGCCATGCTGCTGCCGGCGACCTTCGTGCTGCCGCCGGTCTCGGCCCTCATCATGCTGGCGGGCATCTACTACGGCGCCCAGTACGGCGGCTCCACCACCGCGATCCTGGTGAACCTGCCCGGCGAGGTGAGCTCCGTGGTCACCTGCCTGGACGGCTACCAGATGGCCCGCCAGGGCCACGCGGGCAAGGCGCTCGCCATCGCCGCCCTCGGCTCCTTCTTCGCCGGCTCGGTGGCCACCTTCCTCATCGCGGCCTTCGCACCGCCGCTCGCGGAGCTCGCCCTCAAGTTCGGCCCGGCCGACTACTTCTCGCTCATGGTGCTGGGCCTCATCGCCGCGGTGGTGCTCGCGCACGGCTCGCTCATCAAGGCGATCGGCATGATCGTGCTGGGGCTGCTCATCGGCCTCATCGGCACCGACGTGAACTCGGGCGTGGCCCGCTACAGCTTCGGCATGGCCGAGCTCATCGACGGCGTGGGCATCGGGCCCATCGCCATGGGCGTCTTCGGCTTCGGCGAGATCATCCGCAACCTCGACGGCGGCGGCGAGCACCGCGAGATCTTCACGAAGAAGGTCACCGGCCTCATGCCCACCTGGAAGGACATCAAGGCCTCCTTCCCGGCCGTCAGCCGCGGCACGGCGCTGGGCTCCTTCCTGGGCATCCTGCCCGGCGGCGGCCCGGTGCTCGGCTCGTTCTCGGCCTACACCCTCGAGAAGAAGCTCTCG
>PQAI01000295.1 GCA_003105245.1 Betaproteobacteria bacterium
TACCTCGCGGTGATGTTCGTGGCGACCATCTTCGCGGCGGCCACCGGCATCGTGGGCGCCTCGGTCACGATCCTGGGGATCATGGCCGGCAAGTCCATGACGCGCTCCGGATACGACGTGAAGCTCTCCTCGGGCCTCATCGCCGCCGGCGGAACGCTCGGCATCCTCATCCCGCCCTCGATCATGCTGGTGGTGATGGGGCCGGTGCTCGAGATCCCGGTCACCACCCTCTTCGCCGCGGCCATCGTCCCCGGGATCATGCTCGCCCTCCTCTTCACCGGCTACGCGATGATCCGCTGCATGATCAATCCCGCGCTGGGCCCCGCCCTGCCGCCCGAGGAGCATCCGGCGAACATGCGCGAGGTGTGGGTCCAGTTCTTCCAGGGCCTGGTGCCGCCCGCGGTGCTGGTGCTCGCGGCCCTGGGCAGCATCGTCTTCGGCCTGGCGACGCCCACCGAGGGCGCGGCGTGCGGCGCGGCGGGCTCGCTCGCCCTCACCGCGGCGTACGGGCGGCTCACGCGCGCCAACCTCAAGGACGCGCTCATCCGCACGCTGGAGATCTCGGTCCTGATCCTCTTCCTCGTGGCGGCCTCGAACTTCTTCGGCGCCGTGTTCGCGCGCCTGGGCACGCCCACCATGCTCACGGAGCTGCTCCTCGGGCTGGACCTGAACGCGTACGTGATGCTCTTCATCATCATGGCGCTCATCTTCGTGCTCGGCTGGCCGCTCGAGTGGGTGCCGATCGTGCTGATCGTCGTGCCCTTCCTGCTGCCGCTGGTGGACAAGCTGGGATTCGACAAGGCGTGGTTCGGGATCCTGGTCGCGGTGAACCTGCAGACGGCGTGGCTGTCGCCGCCGGTGGCGATGTCGGCCTACTTCCTCAAGGGGGTGGTGCCGCAGTGGGAGCTCACCGACATCTACAAGGGCATGATGCAGTTCATGGGCCTGCAGCTGCTGGGGCTCGTCCTCATCATCGCCTTCCCCGAGATCGCGCTCTGGCTTCCCACCTACATCTACGGGAAATGACGACATGGCGACCACCTACCTGAAGAAGGCGGCCAAGACGCCCGAGACCGAGAGCGGCAACGCGAGGAAAGTCGTCGAGGAGATGCTCGGCGAGATCGAGCGCCGCGGCGAGGCGGCCGTTCGCGAGTACGCGGAGAAGCTCGACAAGTGGACGGGCGGCATCGTCCTTTCGGAAGCGGACATCGAGCGGCGCACGGCCGCGATCGACCCCTCGGTGAGGCGCGACATCGAGTTCGCCGCCGGGCAGGTGCGCCGCTTCGCCGAAGCCCAGCGCGAGTCGATGCGCGAGTTCGCCGTCGAGGTGCGGCCGGGGCTGTTGGCGGGCCAGCGCCTCATCCCCGTGAACGTGGCCGGCTGCTACGTGCCCACGGGCCGCTACGCGCACATCGCCTCGGCGTACATGGCCGTCGCCACCGCGAAGGCCGCGGGCGTGCCCACGGTGATCGCCTGCTCGACGCCCTACCGGGGCGAGGGGATCCATCCCCAGGTCCTCTACGCGATGAAGGTCGCGGGCGCGGACGTCGTCATGACGCTGGGCGGCGTGCAGGCCATCGCGACGCTCGCCTTCGGGCTCTTCACCGGCAAGCCCGCCGACATCATCGTGGGTCCCGGCAACAAGTTCGTCGCCGAGGCCAAGCGCATGCTCTTCGGCAAGGTGGGCATCGACGTCTTCGCCGGGCCCTCGGAGGTCGCGGTGATCGCCGACGACACGGCCGACGCGGCAATCGTCGCCTCCGACCTCGTGGGGCAGGCGGAGCACGGGCACGAGTCGCCCGCCTGGCTCTTCACCACCTCGCGCGCGCTCGCCGAGGACGTGATGCGCCGCGTGCCGGCGTTGATCGAGGCGCTGCCCGCCACCGCGCGCGATGCCGCCGGGGCCGCCTGGCGCGACTACGGCGAGGTGATCCTGTGCGACACGCGCGAGGAGGTGGCCGTGGTCTCCGACCGGTACGCCTGCGAGCACCTCGAGGTTCACGCCGCCGATCCCGACTGGTGGCTGGCGCGGCTCACCTGCTACGGCTCGCTCTTCCTCGGGGAGGAGACGACCGTCGCCTTCGGGGACAAGGCCTCCGGGCCCAACCACGTGCTGCCCACGCGGGGCGCCGCGCGATACTCCGGGGGCCTGTCGGTCCACAAGTTCGTCAAGACGGTGACCTGGCAGCGCATGACGCGCGAGGCGAGCCACGAGATCGCGCAGGTGACCGCGCGCATCTCGCGGCTGGAGGGTATGGAGGCGCACGCGCGCACCGCCGACGATCGCCTCGCCAAGTATTTTCCCGGGGAGCGATTCGAGCTGGGCGCTCCCGTGCAGGGCTGATGGCCGCCCCCGCCCTCTTCGACCTCGACGGCCGCGTGGCGCTCGTCACCGGGGCCAGCTCCGGCATCGGGCGAGAGATCGCGCGGGCGCTCGCCGAGGCGGGCGCGGCGGTGGTGCTGGTTGCGAGGCGCGCGGCCGGGCTGCAGGAGGCCCGCGCGGAGATCGAGGCCGGTGGCGGACGCGCCTGCGCCCTCCCCGCCGATCTCGCCGACCGGGCGTCGCTGCGCGCGGCCGCCGCGCGCAGCCGCGAGTCCTTCGGCGACCCGGACATCCTCGTGAACGCGGCCGGCGTGAACCTGCGCGGGCCGATGCTCGAGATCGGAGACGAGGCATGGGACGCCACGATCGCGATCAACCTCTCGGCCCCGTTCTTCCTCGCGCAGGCGCTCGCCCCTGCGATGGTCGCGCGCGGCTGGGGACGCATCATCAACATCGCCTCGCTCCAGTCATTGCGGGCCTTCCCGATGAGCGCGCCGTACGGCGCCTCCAAGGGCGGGGTGATGCAGCTCACCCGCGCGCAGGCCGAAGCGCTCGGCAGGGACGGCGTCACCGCGAACGCCATCGCGCCCGGATTCTTCCCCACGGCGCTCACCGCGCCCGTCGCGAGCGACCCGGCGCGCTGGGAGAAGATGGCGCAGTCGACCTTCGCGAAGCGAAACGGCGAGCTGCGCGACCTGCGCGGAACCGCGGTCTTCCTCGCGAGCCGCGCCTCCGACTACGTGACCGGCCAGACGATCTTCGTCGACGGCGGCTTCTCGGCAGGGTGATTCCATGAAGGCACTGGTCTACACCGCTCCCAACCAGGTCGTGCACCGCGACGAGCCGGATCCCGCCGCGGGCCCGGGAGAGGTGCTCATCCGCGTCGAGGCCGTGGGAATCTGCGGCTCGGACATGCACGCCTTCCACGGCCACGACCCGCGCCGGGTGCCTCCGCTCATCCTCGGCCACGAGCTCGCGGGCGAGATCCTCGCGGGCCCGGGCAAGGGGCGGCGCGTGACCGTGAACCCCATCATCGCCTGCGGGCGCTGCGAGTACTGCGTCCAGGGCCGCGACAACCTCTGCGCCAACCGCACCATGATCGGCATGCAGCGCCCGGGCGGATTCGCCGAGCGCGTGGTCACCGCGGCCAGCGCCGTGATCGACCTGCCCGAGGGCATGGACGCGCGCGCGGCGGCACTCACGGAGCCCGCGGCCACGGCGCTGCACGCGCTAGCCCTCGCCTCCCGGGCGCTGGTCCGCCCCGTGCCGGAATGCTCCGTCCTGGTGATCGGCGGCGGCGCCATCGGGTTGCTTGCCGCGCTGCTCCTTCGCACCTGGGGCGCGCGCCGCATCCTTCTCGCCGAGACCAACGCGCTGCGGCGCGAGGCCGCCCGCCGCGCGGCCGCGGTCGAGGCCTTCGATCCCCTGGCGGGCGGCGGTCCGGCCGAGGGCGCGATGGACCTCGTCGTCGACGCCGTGGGAGCGGCGCCCACGCGCAAGGCCGCGCTCGCCGCGGTGAAGCCCGGCGGCGTGGTGCTGCACATCGGGCTGCAGGACTGGGCCTCGGAGATCGACATGAGGAAGCTCACGCTGGCGGAGGTCACGCTCATCGGCGCCTACACCTATTCGACGGCCGACCTGCGCGCCGCCGCGCGCGCGCTGCACGAGGGCGCCTTCGGCGACCTCGCGTGGGTGGAGGACCGGCCGCTCGCCGAGGGCGCCCGCGCCTTCGACGACCTGCACCACGGCCGCAGCGCGGCCGCCAAGATCCTGCTGCGCCCCTGAGCGAAGACATGGCCGAGACCTCCACCCACGACTACGTCGTCGTCGGCGCCGGCACCGCGGGGTGCGCCCTCGCCGCGCGGCTCTCGGAGAACGGCCGCCACTCCGTGCTCCTGCTGGAGGCCGGTCCGCGGGACGACTACCTCTGGATCCACGTCCCCATCGGCTACGGCAAGACGATGTTCCACCCGGTCTACAACTGGCGCTTCGAGACCGAGCCCGACCCGGGGATGAACGGCCGGCGCATCTACTGGCCGCGCGGGCGCTGCCTCGGGGGCTCGTCCTCGATCAACGGCCTCATCTACATCCGCGGCCAGCGCGAGGACTACGACCACTGGGCGGCGCTCGGCAACGAGGGCTGGTCCTGGAAGGACGTGCTGCCCTACTTCCGCAAGCTCGAGTCCAACTCGCGCGGCGCCTCCGGCCTGCACGGCGCGGACGGGCCCATTTCCTGCTCGGACATCCCGGGGCGCCACGAGCTCATCGAGGCGATCATCGCCGGCGCCGGGTCGCTGGGCGTGCCGCGCAACGACGACTTCAACGGCGAGCGGCAGGAGGGCGTGGGCTACTACCAGCTCTTCACGAGGAACGGCTGGCGCTCGAGCACGGCGGTGGCCTACCTGAAGCCCGCGCGCGCAAGGCCCAACCTGCGCGTGGAGACCGGCGCGCACGCCACGCGCGTGCTCTTCGAGGGCACCCGGGCCACGGGCGTCGAGTACCGGCAGCACGGGCGCCCGAAGACGGCGCGCGCGGGCCGCGAGGTGATCCTGGCCGCGGGCGCGCTGCAGAGCCCGCAGTTGCTGCAGCTCTCGGGCGTGGGGCCGGCGCAACTGCTGCGCGAGCACGGMATCGCGGTGGTGGCCGACCGGCCCGGCGTGGGCGAGAACCTGCAGGACCACCTGCAGCTYCGCCTCGTCTACAAGTGCACGAAGCCCATCACCACCAACGACGACCTCGCGTCGTGGTGGCGCTCGGCGAAGATAGGGCTGCAGTGGCTGCTCTTCCGCGAGGGCCCGCTCGCCATCGGCATCAACCAGGGGGGCCTCTTCACCCGCGTGCTGCCCGGCTCGGCGCGGCCCGACATCCAGTTCCACATCGCGACGCTCTCGGCGGACCTCGCGGGCGCGAAGCCGCACCCGTTCTCCGGCTTCACGCTGAGCGTGTGCCAGCTGCGCCCGGGTTCGCGCGGGACCGTGCGAATCAAGTCGGCGGATCCCTTCCAGCCGCCGGCCATGGTGCCCAACTACCTCTCGGCCGAGGAAGACCGCCTGTGCGCCGTGGAGGCCGTCAAGTACGCGCGCCGCCTCGCGGCCACCCCGGCCGTGGCCCCGTACGTGCGCGAGGAATACAAGCCGGGGCCGGGTGTCGGGAGCGACGCCGAGATCCTCGACTGGTGCCGCGGCAACGGCGCGACCATCTTCCACCCCTCCGGAACCTGCCGGATGGGCAGCGACGCGATGGCGGTGGTAGATTCGAGGTTGCGCGCCATCGGCGTGGCAGGCCTTCGCGTCGTCGACTGTTCCGTCATGCCCACCCTCGTTTCCGGCAATACCAACGCGCCCGTGGCGATGATCGCCGAACGGGCGAGCGACCTCATCCTGGCCGACGCCGCCGCCGGCCGCCCCGCCTGACCCCTTCCGGAGGATCCCGCCATGCAAGCCAAGGACGTGATGACCAGCCCCGTCGTCACCGTGAGCCCCGAAGCGACCGTCACCGACGTGGCCCGGCTCCTGCTCGAGCGCCACATCAGCGCCGCGCCCGTGGTGGACGGCGAGGGACACCTGCTGGGAATCGTGAGCGAGGGCGACCTCATGCGCCGCCCGGAGGCGGGCACCGAACGCCACGCCTCGTGGTGGCTCTCGCTCATCTCCGACGCCCAGAACGAGGCGCGCGAGTACCTCAAGTCCCACGGCCTGCACGCCAGGGACGTGATGACGCGCCACGTGCTCTCCGTGGACGAGGAGGCATCGCTGCAGGACATCGCCACCCTCCTCGAGAAGGAGCGCATCAAGCGCGTGCCGGTGGTGCGCCAGGGCAAGGTGGTCGGGATCGTGAGCCGCGCGAACCTCCTGCAGGCGCTGGTGGCGCAGGCGCGCCCCGTGACCCCTCCGGCCGACGACCGCGCGCTGCGGCAGGCCGTCCTGGACGCCATCCGGTCCACGGGCGCGCGCACCCTCTACGTGAACGTGGTCGTCTCCGACGGCGTGGTGCACCTCTGGGGCCTGGCCCATTCCGCGGAGGAGAAGGACGCGATGTGCGTGGCCGCGGAGTCCGTCACCGGCACCCGCCAGCTGTGCGAGCGGATCAACCTGATCCCCCGGGGCGCGACGTCGACGACCTGAGGCCCGCCGGGCCATAGCCCAAAAGGGGCATATTTTCATCAGGTTTTGACCGGGGTCAACCGGCGCCACCCGGGCCGGGACTCCAATGGGGGCCTGTCCGTCCCGCGGATGGCGACCGCCGCGCGCGCCCCCTTGAACCTTTCCGGCATCCTCGTCGTCGTCCCGCCCGAGCGCATCCAGGAATGCGCCGCCGACCTCTCCACGCTGCCCGGCGTCGAGGTCCACCACACCGATCCCGCCACCGGCCGCCTCATCGTCGTGCAGGAAGCCGACGACGTCGCCGCCGAGATGGCGGGGCTCACCGCCATCAAGGCGCGCCCGCACGTGCGCATGGCCGAGATGGTCTACCACTACTTCGCCACCGAGGGAGAAGAACCATGACGAGCCTTACCCGCCGAGCGTTCCTCAAGTCGAGCGTCGCCGCCTCCGCCGCCGCGACGGTGGGCCTGCCCGTGAGCCAGGCCGTGCTCGCCCAGGCGAAGGCCGCCGAGTCCGGCTGGGCCTGGGACAAGGCCGTCTGCCGCTTCTGCGGCACGGGCTGCGGCATCCAGGTCGCCACGAAGGACGGCAAGGTCGTGGCCACCAAGGGCGACCCGGACGCCCCGGTGAACCGCGGGCTCAACTGCATCAAGGGCTACTTCAACGGCAAGATCCTCTACGGCGCCGACCGGCTCACGCAGCCGCTCATGCGCATGAAGGACGGCAAGTTCGACAAGAAGGGCCCGTTCGTGCCGGTGAGCTGGCAGGTGGCCATGGACGAGATGGAGCGCCAGTTCCGCAAGGCATACGGCGAGAAGGGCCCCTCGGGCGTGGCGATCATCGGCTCGGGCCAGTACACGATCCAGGAGGGCTACGTCGCCGCCAAGCTCATGAAGGCGGGCTTCCGCTCCAACAACATCGACCCGAACGCCCGCCACTGCATGGCGAGCGCGGTGGCGGCCTTCATGCAGACCTTCGGCATCGACGAGCCGGCCAACGTGTACGACGACATCGAGCTCGCGGACACGATGGTGCTGTGGGGCGCCAACATGGCGGAGGCGCACCCCATCCTGTGGTCGCGCATCACCGACCGCAAGCTCGCGGCGAAGGCGACGAAGGTGGTGAACCTCACCACCTACCGCAACATGAGCTCCGACATCGCGGACCTCGAGATCGTGATGGCGCCCTCATCCGACCTCGCGATCCAGAACTACATCGCCCGCGAGCTCGTCGCGAGGAACGCCGTCAACTGGGACTTCGTGAAGAAGCACTGCGTCTTCTCCACGGGCCCCTACGACATCGGCTACGGCATGCGGCCCACCTCGAAGTTCGCCTTCGATGCCGAGAAGGACATCCAGGCGAAGGAGCTCGAGGTCACGCTCTCGAAGGCCGAGGCGATCGCCCAGCGCCGCCAGCCGGGCGAGAAGGTCGAGCAGAAGAGCCGCACCAGCGCCGGCCGGCACTGGCTCATCCCGTTCGAGGAGTTCAAGCGCGGCCTGGAGCCCTACACGCTCGACTTCGTGGCCGAGCTCGCCAAGGGCGATCCCGACGAGCCGATGGAGGCGTTCAAGGCGAAGCTCGTGCAGCTCGCGGACCTGTACGCGGACGCGAAGAGGAACACCCTCTCCTTCTGGACGATGGGCTTCAACCAGCACCAGCGCGGAGTCTGGGTGAACGAGCAGAACTACATGATCCACCTGCTCCTGGGCAAGCACGGCACGCCGGGCAACGGCGCGTTCTCGCTCACCGGCCAGCCCTCTGCTTGTGGAACGGCCCGCGAGGTCGGCACTTTCGCGCATCGCCTTCCCGCCGACATGGTCGTGGACAATCCGGCGCACCGGGCGCTGACCGAGAAGACGTGGAAGCTCCCGGCGAAGACGCTCAACCCGAAGGTGGGCAGCGACATCATGGGGATCCTGCGCGACCTCGAGGACGGGAGCGTCAAGTTCCTCTGGGTGCAGGTGACCAACCCCTTCCAGTCGTCTCCCAACGCCAACCACTGGCTCAAGGCCGCGCGCGAGATGGACAACTTCATCGTCGTGGCCGACTGCTACCCGACCCTTTCGGGCAAGGTCGCGGACCTGGTGCTGCCCGCGGCGATGATCTTCGAGAAGTGGGGCGCCTACGGCAACGCCGAGCGGCGCACGCAGATGTGGCGCCAGCAGGTGGAAGCTCCCGGCGAGGCGCGCACCGACGTCTGGATGATGCTCGAGTTCGCCAAGCGCTTCAAAGTGGGCGAGGTCTGGGGCGCGAAGCCCCTGCCCGGCCTCAAGGCCGAGGGCTTCGAGGACGGCAAGCTCCCCGACGTGGTCGAGGGCGCGAAGGCGATGGGCTACAAGCCCGAGCAGACGCTCTACGAGGCGCTTTTCGCCACTCCGGAGAACAGGAAGTTCGCGTGGCCCGACCCGGTCGCGAAGGGCAAGGCCAACGCGACCGTGAAGGCCCTTGGCGAGAACTGGTTCGTCGAGAAGGCGCTCTTCGAGGAGTACGCCCAGTTCGGCCGCGGCCACCACCACGACCTCGCGGAGTTCGACACCTACTTCCGCGACGACGTGCGCGGGCTTCGCTGGCCCGTCGTGGGCGGCAAGGAGACGAAGTACCGCTTCGTCGAGGGCCACGACCCGTACGTGAAGGCGGGCGCGGGGTTCGATTTCTACGGGGGCGCGTTCAAGGCGCTCCCGACGGGCAACCTGGACGCCGTCACGGAGGCCAAGCCGACCCCGATCCCGGGCAAGGCCAAGATCTTCTTCCGCCCGTACGCCGCGCCGGTGGAGCAGCCGGACAAGGCCTTCGACCTGTGGCTGTGCACCGGCCGCATCCTCGAGCACTGGCACACCGGCTCCATGACCCGCCGCGTGCAGGAGCTCAACCGCGCCGCGCCCTCCGCCGTGCTCTACATGCACCCGAAGGACGCGGACTCGCGCGGCATCAAGAGGAACGACGCCGTCTGGGTGGAATCGCGCCGCGGCAAGCTCAAGCTGGTGGTGGACACGAAGGGCCGCAACGCCATGCCGCGCGGCTCGGTGTTCGCGGCCTTCTTCGACGAGTCGCTCCTCGTCAACAAGCTGGTGCTGGACGCCGTGGATCCGATCTCGCGCGAGACCGACTTCAAGAAGTGCGCGGTCAAGGTCTACAAGGCCTGAGGGGACGGGCAGCGCCGGGTGAAGTGACATGGGCGGGCCGTCCGATCGTCGGCAGTTCCTCGCGCACGCCGTGCAGGGGGTGGCCGCGGCCGCCTGCGGCGGCGTGGCCTGGAACGCGCTCCTCGTGCAGCAGGCGCACGCGGTGCCGTTCGCGATCCGCCCGCCGGGGGCGCAGCCCGAGCGCGACTTCAACGCCACCTGCGTGAAGTGCGGCGCGTGCGTCGTGGCCTGCCCCTACGGCATCCTCAGGCTCGCCACGGCCGCCACCGGCATCCCGCTCGGCACGCCGCACTTCGTCCCGCGCGAGGAGCCCTGCCGGCTGTGTCCCGACATTCCCTGCGCGAAGGCCTGCCCCACCGGCTCGCTCGACCGGGTGATGACGGACGTCAACGCCTCGCGCATGGGGCTCGCGGTCATCGACGCCGAGAACTGCCTCTCCTGGAACGGCCTGCGCTGCGAGGTGTGCTACCGCGTGTGCCCGGTGAAGGGAAAGGCGATCACCGTCGACCCGCACCCGAGGAAGCTCTCGAAGCACGCGGTGTTCGTGCCGGTGATCCACTCGGACGCATGCACCGGCTGCGGGCTGTGCGAGAAGGCCTGCCCCACCCAGGTGGCCGCGATCCGCATCGTGCAGCCCGCGCTCGTGCAGGGAAGGATCGGCGAGCACTTCCGGATGCAGTGGCGGCCGGAGGCGGTGCCCGAGGCTGCGGCGCCGGCGCCCGCGAAGCCTGCCGCGCCCGCGAAGGCGCCCGGGGTCGACTACCTCAACCAGGAGGTGAACCCGTGAGCGCCCAGGCCGGCGCGCCCCGCGCCATCCGGCACTTCGAGATGCCCTCCAGCCTCGCGGGGAAGCTGCGCGTCCACCGCTTCGCCATCGCGCGGCGCCTCGTGCAGGCCACGGTGCTGCTCCTCTTCTTCGGGACGGCGCACTGGGGATGGAAGGCGCTCGGGCAGCCGCTCCTCGCGGGGAACCTCTCGGCCGCGAAGCTCGCCGGCGCAATCCCGCTCGCGGATCCCCTCGCGCTCCTGCAGGTCCTCGCCACGCGGCATCCGGTCGCCGGCGAGGCGCTCCTGGGTGCCGGCATCGTGCTCGGCGCCTACTTCCTGCTGGGCGGGCGCGTGTTCTGCTCCTGGGTCTGTCCCATGAACGTCGTCACCGACGCGGCCCGGCGCGTGCGCACGCGGCTCGCCGTGCGCGACGTCTTCGCCATCCCGCCCGGCGTGCGCTACGCGGTGCTCGCCCTCGCGCTCGTCCTGTCCGCGCTGGCCGGCGTGGCGGCCTTCGAGTGGATCAGCCCCATCGCGATGATGCACCGCGAGATCGTCTACGGCGCGGGCCTCGGCCTCACTTCCGTCCTGGGCGTGTTCCTCTTCGACGCCTTCGTGCTGAAGCACGGATGGTGCGGGCATCTTTGCCCGCTGGGGGCGTTCTGGTCGCTCGTCGGCCGCGGCGCGCAGGTGCGCGTGGCCTTCGACGACGCCTCCTGCACGCGCTGCGGCGACTGCCTCAAGGCCTGCCCCGAGCCGCGCGTCCTCAATTTCAACGAGGCCGCCCGCCACGGCTTCGTGAAGYCCGGCGAGTGCACCAACTGCGCCGCCTGCATCGCCGTCTGCCCCGAGTCCAGCCTGCGCCTCGCGCTGCGCGCCTCGGTACCAGGTACACGTACCAGGTACGCGTACCWGGTACCTATCGATTCCCCCGTTTCCCGACCGAAGGAATGACGCCATGAAACGCTTCCTCGCCGCCTCCTCGTTCGCCATCCTCGCGCTCGCCGCCACCGCCCAGCAGAAGCCGCAGGCCGTCGACGACACGCAGTTCAGCCTCAACAAGGGCAACGTCCTCGAGGCCGCCGCGCCCGCGCCGTTCGAGTACCAGGACGGCGCGAAGACCGCCCGCCCGCTCGAGGGATCGGGCATGCCGGTGATGATCTCGCACACGATCGACGACGACCTGCCCATCACGGCGGAGAAGAACGGCTGCATCCGCTGCCACACGCCCACCGGGAAGAAGGTGCGCGGCGCGCCCCCGGTTCCGTCCTCGCACGTGGCCGCGGGCGACAAGCCCGCCGTCGTCGGCAAGCGCTGGAACTGCGTGGCCTGCCACGCCCCGCAGGCCGACGTGAAGCCGCTGGTGGCCAACACGTCGCAGTGAGGGATGCAGGGAAGCGACCCCTTCAGAGGATCGCGCGAAGCTCGGTCTTCAGCACCTTGCCGTAGTTGTTCTTCGGCAGCTCGCGCACGAAGCGGTACTCCTTCGGCCGCTTGAAGCGCGCGATGGCGGCGAGGCAATGCGCGTCCAGCTCGGCCGGGGTGGGCGCGGGCTCGCGGGCCACCACGAAGGCCACCACCGCCTCGCCCCACTCCGGGTCGGGCCGGCCCACCACCGAGACCTCGGCCACGCCGGGGTGCGCGAGCAGCGCCTCCTCCACCTCGCGCGGGTAGATGTTGGAGCCGCCGGAAATGATGAGGTCCTTGCTGCGGTCCTTCAAGGTAAGGAAGCCTTCCTCGTCGAAGGCGCCCAGGTCGCCCGTCCACAGCCAGCCCTCGCGCAGCGCCTTCGCCGTGGCTTGCGGGTTTTCCCAGTAGCCCGACATCACGGCGGCGCCGCGCACGCAGATCTCGCCCACCTCGCCCGCCGGCAGGTCGCGACCCGACTCGTCGCGCACCGCGACCTCGACGCCGCTCTGCGGAAGTCCCACGGAGGCGATGCGCGCGAGGTGCCGGGGGTGCGCGCGGTCGTTCACGAAGCGCTTGGCGAGCGCCGTGATCGTCATGGGACTCTCGCCCTGCCCGTAGATCTGCGCGAAGCGCGGGCCCATGACTTCGATCGCGCGCAGGAGATCGGCCACGTACATCGGCCCGCCGCCGTAGACGACCGTGCGCAGGCCGTCGAGCCGCGGCGCGTGCGACGCGGCGTGTTCCACCAGCCGGCGCACGATGGTCGGCGCAGCGAACATCCCCGCGCCGCCGTGAGCCTCGGCCAGCGCGAAGACCTCGGCGGCGTCGAAGCCGCCCGATTCGGGGACCACCTGCGCCGCGCCGGCCAGCAGGTACGGCACGAGGTACAGGCCCGAGCCGTGCGACATGGGCGCGGCGTGCAGCAGGCAGTCGGCCGGCGTGACGGCGTCCACGTCCGTGAGRTAGCCCTGCGCCATCGCGCGCAGGTTCGCGTGCGAGAGCATCGCGCCCTTGGGCCGGCCCGTGGTGCCGCTGGTGTAGAAGAGCCAGGCGAGCGCGCCGTCCGGAACCTCCGCAACCGGCATMGGCTCCGCGAAGAGCGCGTCGTAGCCGACGCTKCCYGCCTCGATCACGTCCGGCGCTTTCTCCAGGCCCGCGGCGGCTTCCGCCAGCCCGCGCACCCGGTCGGGCGTGACGAACGCGGCCCGGGCTCCCGAGTCGGCGAGKATCCAGSCGACCTCGCGGGGATGCAGCTTCGCGTTCACGGGAACGGCCGCGAGCCCGGCCCACCACGCGGCGAGCAGGACCTCCGCGTACTCGGGCGCGTTCGTCATCACGATCGCCACCCGGTCGCCCGGCGCGAGGGCGAGCTTCTCCCGCATGCCGCGCGCGAGCGAGGCCACGTCGCGGGCGAGCCGACCGAAGGACTTCCACGGGCGCGCGCCGGCGAAGACCGCCGTCCGCGACGAATCCGTCCGGGCGTGGCGCTCGAGCCAGAGGGCGAGGTTCATGGTCGAAGGGCGACGCGAATGGGCTCCTGCGCGTAGTATGCCGCGACGAGGCCCCGCATCCCATGTCCCCGACACCCGCCCAGATCGGCCGCTACCGCATCGCCCGCACCGTCGGCACGGGGGCGATGGGCGCCGTCTACGAGGCGTTCGACCCGGTGATCGAGCGCAAGGTGGCCATCAAGACGGTGCTCAAGGACCGCCTCGACGAGGCCGCCATCGGGGAGGCCGTGGCCCGCTTCAAGCGCGAGGCGCAGGCGGGCGGCCGTCTCAGCCACCCCGGCATCGTCGCCGTGCACGAGTACGGCGAGGACGACGACGAGGCCTACATCGTGATGGAGTACGTGGAGGGCAAGGAGCTGCGCCACCACTTCCGCTCCGGCAGCCGCTTCGACCTGATCGACGTGCTCGAGCTCATGAAGCAGCTGCTCGGCGCCCTGGACTATTCCCATCGCAAGGGTGTGGTGCACCTGGACATCAAGCCCGCCAACCTCATGGTGCTGCCCGGCCCGGTGCTCAAGGTGATGGACTTCGGCATCGCGCGCATCGGCCCGTCGGGCAACGACCCGGAACTCGCCGCCGACGGCACGCCCACCCACATGGCGCCGGAGCGCATCGTGGGCCAGGCCGCCGACGCGCGCGCCGACGTGTGGTCCTGCGGCGTGGTTCTCTACGAGCTGGTCACCGGCCAGAACCCCTTCCACGCCGACACGGCCTCCGCCGTGATCTACAAGGTGCTGCAGGTGAGCCCCGACCCGCCCTCGGCCCTGCATCCCTCGCTGCCGGCCGCCATCGACGCCGTGGTCGCGCGCGCGCTCGCGAAGTCGCCCCAGGAGCGCTTCCAGAGCGCCCGCGAGTTCCAGGGCTCGCTCCTGCGCGCCTTCCAGGACAAGGCGGTGATGGCCCCGCGCGGCCTCACCGAGGCCGAACTCGCGCTGGACGAGGAGACGGGCAAGGTCGACGCGCCGCCGGCCGGCGGGAAGCCGCCGCAGCCCGAGTAGACGCGCGCGCCGTGAACCCGTCGCCTCCCGCCTGGCTGCGCTGGGCGCCCGCCCTGTTCGTGTTCCTGTGGAGCACGGGCTTCATCGGCAGCCGCCTGGGCGCGCCGTTCGCGGAGCCCCTCACGTTCCTCTCCTGGCGCTACGCTGCGGCGGTCACCCTGCTGCTCACGGCGGCGCTGGCCACCCGCGCGGCGTGGCCGGCAAGGCCGGCCGTGGCCGCGCACGCGGCCGTCGCGGGGCTCCTCGTGCAGGGCGCCTACCTCTCGGGCGTCTTCTGCAGCGTGGCGCGCGGCATGCCGCTCGCCACCGTCTCGCTCATCGTGGGCCTGCAGCCGATCCTCACGGCGATGGCGGCGGGCCCGCTCCTGGGAGAGCGGCTCTCGCCCCGGCAGTGGTTGGGCATCGCGCTCGGCTTCGCGGGCGTGATCCTCGTGGTCTCGGCCAAGTGGTCGGGAGTCTCCACGGACCCGGCGGCGTACGCCTGGCTCGTCTTCGCTCTCGCCGGCATTACCGGCGGCACCCTCTACCAGAAGCGCTTCTGCGGCGCCGTGCCGATGCTCACCGGCGGCGTGATCCAGTACGCGGCGGCCGGCGCGGTGACGGTGGCGGCGGCCTGGGCGACGGAGACGATGGCGGTGCGGTGGACGCCGCAGTTCGCCTTCGCGCTGGGCTGGCTGGTGCTGGTGCTTTCCTTCGGCGCCATCGGGCTGCTCTTCACGATGATCCGGCACGGCGAGGCCTCGCGGGTGGCGAGCCTCTTCTTCCTCACCCCGCCCGTGACCGCCGTGATGGCCTTCCTGCTGTTCGGGGAGGCGCTGCCCGCCGCCGCGCTCGCGGGCCTCGCGGTTTCCGCCGCCGGCGTGGCGCTGGTCACGCGGCGCTAGAATGGGCGGACCATGACCACCATCGTCGTCGTCCGCAAGGGGAACCAGGCCGCCATCGCCGCCGATTCCCTCACCACCTTCGGGTCCACGCGGCTCGCCCCGCAGTACGACCGCGACCCGCACAAGATCATCCGCTTCGCGGATTCGTTTATCGGGGTCGCGGGCAGCGCCGCGCACCAGCTCGTGCTGGAGAACCTGCTGGCCAAGAATCCCGACCTCGCGCTGCACGGCAAGGAGGCGATCTACGAGTCGTTCCGGCGCCTGCACCCGCTGCTCAAGGACGAGGCGTTCCTCAATCCCAAGGAGGAGGAGGACGATCCCTACGAGTCGTCGCAGATGACCGTGATGATCGCCAATCCCTCGGGAATCTTCGCCGTGTACTCCATGCGCGAGGTGTTCGAGTTCGACCGCTACTGGGCCATCGGCTCGGGGCGCGACTTCGCCCTGGGCGCCATGTGGGTGGCCTACCCGCGCGCCACGGACCCGGCGAAGGTGGCGAAGGTCGGCGTGGAGGCCGGCGCGGAATTCGACACCGGCACGTCGCTCCCGATGTCGGTGCACTCGGTCACGCTGGCGGGGTAGCCGGCTTGGCCGACGAGGGCAAGGTCCGCATCGATCTCTGGTTGGTCGCCGCGCGCTTCTTCAAGACCCGGGGGCTCGCCACGGAGGCCATCGACGCCGGCCGCGTGAGCGCGAACCACGAGCGCGCCAAGGCGTCCAAGCTGGTCAAGCCCGGGGACGTGCTGGAGGTCCGCCGCCCGCCCTACGAGCACGTGGTGAAGGTGCTGGGGGTGGCCACGCGGCGAGGTCCGGCGGCGGATGCGCAGAAGCTCTACGAGGAGACGGCCGAAAGCCGCTCGAAGCGCGAGGCGCTGGCCGCGGAGATGAAGTCCATGCCGCCCCCGGTCTTCAAGGGCCGGCCCACCAAGAAGGACCGGCGCACCCTCGACCGATTCATCCGACGACAGGACGACGACTGACCATGAAGAACTTCCTCCTCGCCGCCACGCTCTGCGCCCTGCCCGCCTTCGCCCACCACGGCTGGAGCGAGTACGACCAGGAAAAGCCCCTCACGCTCACCGGCAAGGTGGCCGAGTCGGGCTACGAGCACCCGCATGGCCATATCGCGCTTGAAACGCCCGGCAAGACCTGGCGCGTGGTGCTGGCGCCGCCCTCGCGCATGCAGGCGCGCGGGCTTCCCCGCGAGGACATCAAGGTGGGCGCCACGGTGACCGTGGTCGCCTACGCCAACCGCGGCAAGCCGGACGAGGCGCGCGCCGAGCGCATCACCGTCGGCGGGAAGACGGTCGAGCTGCGCTAGGGCAGCCGCGGTGACGCCCGCCAACCCCATCGAGGCGCTGCCGCTCGCGCGCATGATGCGCGAGTCGCTGTGGGCCTACCCCATCGTGGAGACGGTGCACATCGTGGGGTTCGTGCTCCTGGCGGGCTCCGTGATCATGTTCGACCTGCGGGTGCTGGGGCTCTCGAAGGGCATCAGCGTGCGCGCCCTCTCGCGCCACCTGCTGCCGTGGAGCCTCGCCGCGCTCCTGCTCATCGTGCCCACGGGTTTCCTCATGTTCACGGCGCACGCCTCCGACTTCCTCGCCAACCGCACCTTCCAGCTCAAGATGGGGCTGCTGATGGCGGCGGGGATCAACGCGGTGATATTCCGCACGGGCCCGTACCAGACCGTGCAGCACTGGGATGTCGCCGCGCGCGCGCCCGTCGCCGCGCAGCTCTCGGTGGCCGCCTCCATCGCGCTGTGGGTCTCGATCATCGCCTGCGGGCGGCTGCTCGCGTACACATGAGTGCGCCGCTTCGTCTTGCCGCCGCCCTCGTCGCCGCCGCGGCACTCGCCGCCGGCGCCGCCTCCACGCTGTCGGTGCGCGTGCTCGACTGGATGCTGCCGGTGCCCGCCGGCTGGACGCCGCAGGTGCCCTCGAGCGAGATGCGGCTGGCGCAGTTCACCGCCGGCTCGAAGGAAGGCAATGCGGACGCCGCGGTGTTCCACTTCGGGCTCGCGGGCGGCGGTTCCGTGCAGGCGAACATCGACCGCTGGGCCTCGCAGTTCCTGGACGACGCCGGCAAGCCCGCGCGGGCCGCGGTCGAGAAAGGCACCGCCTCGGGCATGCCGGTCACGTGGGTGGCGCTCGACGGGCGCTACGCACGCGGCGTGGGCACGGGGCCGCAGGGCGCGGGCGCCGCCAACCAGTCGCTGCGGGTGGCGGTGCTCGAGACGCCGAAGGGCAACCTCTTCTTCCAGCTCTGGGGCGACCGGGCGGCGGTGGCGAGGCAGGAAGGCCCCTTCCGCCTCATGGTGCAAGGCCTCAAGCGCGCTCCCTAGGAGACCACACATGGCTTCTCCCATCCTTCGCATCTCGCCGCTGGGCACTCCCCCGTGGGAGACGCCGAACCCGTTCCTCTTCTGCGTGCACCACGTGGACCGCTACCCGCGCGGCAACGGGTCGCTGGGCCCCGCCGCCTCGCTCGCCGGGCGGCACATCGGCCAGGACTTCGCGGGCAAGGACGGCTGGAACATGTACCACGGCGAGCGCGTGCCGGGCTTCCCGGTGCACCCGCACCGCGGCTTCGAAACGGTGACGGTGGTGCGGCGCGGCCTCGTCGACCACTCCGATTCGATGGGCGCGCAGGCGCGCTACGGCGAGGGCGACGTGCAGTGGCTCACGGCCGGCGCGGGCATCCAGCACGCGGAGATGTTCCCGCTGGTGCACGACGACCGCGACAACCCGCTCGAGCTCTTCCAGATCTGGCTCAACCTCCCGGCGGCCGACAAGATGGCGCCGCCGCACTTCAAGATGTTCTGGGCCGATGCGGTGCCCACGGTCTCGCCGGCTGCGGGCGTTTCGGTGACGCTCGTCGCGGGCGCGCTGGATGGCGTCGCGCCTCCCGCCCCGCCGCCGCACTCGTACGCATCGAGGCCGGAAAGCGAAGTGGCGATCTGGACGGTCCGGCTGGAACCGGGCGCTTCGTGGACCTTGCCGCCGGCTGCGGCGGGGTCGAATCGCTTCCTCTACTTCTTCGCCGGAAGATCGCTGCACGTGGCAGGGACGCCCGTTCCGCAGCCCGGCCTCGTCGTCGTGGACGCGAGCGAGCCGGTGCGGCTGGAAGCGGCGGAGTCGCCCGTCGAGATCCTCCTGCTCCAGGGCCGGCCCATCGGCGAGCCCGTGGCCCAGTACGGCCCCTTCGTCATGAACACGCGCGCCGAGCTGCAGCAGGCGTTCGCGGACTACCAGCGCACGCAGTTCGGCGGCTGGCCGTGGGGCGCGGCCGACCCCGTGAATGCAGCCGAGGGGCGCTTCGCGCGGCAGCCGGACGGCAGCGTCGAGCGGCCCGCCGCCGCGTCTTCCTGAGGGGAATCCGACCATGCACGAGCTGCGCATCACGACGGACAGGGCGGAGCTGGACGTCGGCGCGATCCACCGATTCCTCTCGCAGGAGTCGACCTGGGCGAGGGGCATCCCGCTCGCGACCGTCCAGCGCTCGCTGGAGACCTCGCTTTGCTTCGGCGGCTTCCTCGGCCGCGAGCAGGTCGCCTTCGCGCGCGTGATCTCGGATTTCGCCACCTTCGCGAACCTCGTGGACGTCTTCGTCCTGCCGGCGCACCGCGGCAAGGGCTACTCGAAGGCGATGCTGCGGGCCGTCCTCGCCCACCCGGAGCTGCAGGGCCTTCGCCGCTTCACGCTCGCCACCTC
>PQAI01000296.1 GCA_003105245.1 Betaproteobacteria bacterium
CGTCCCGACCCGCAGCGCTGCCTGGCCGCGTACTCGGCGCTGGTCGACGCGCTGCTCTCCCGCCTCTGGGCGGAGTCGATCCGCGACCCGCAAATCGCGCTGGTGGCCGTGGGCGGCTACGGCCGCGGGATGCTGTTCCCGCACTCGGACGTGGACCTCCTCGTGCTGCTGCCCGACGGCCGCGCTCCCGACGCCGACATCGAGCGCTTCGTGGGCCTGCTGTGGGACTGCGGCCTGGAGCCCGGCAACAGCGTGCGCACGGTCGGCGAATGCCTCGAGGAGGCGGCCAAGGACGTCACGGTGGACACGAGCCTGCTGGAATCGCGCCTCGTCGCCGGCAACCTCGCCCTCATGGCCGAGCTCGAGCGGCGGCTGCACGCCCGGCGAAGCGTGCGCGAGTTCTTCCGCGCCAAGGTCGAGGAGCAGAGGAAGCGCCACGACCGCTTCCAGGAGGCCGCCTACAACCTCGAGCCCAACATCAAGGAGAGCCCCGGCGGGCTTCGCGACCTGCAGACGGTGCTCTGGCTCGCCCGCGCCGCCGGCATCGGCCGCAGCTGGGACGAGCTCGCCCGCCAGGACATCATCACGCCTCGCGAGGCCGCCGGGATCGCGAGGAACGAGCGCATCCTGCAGGACCTGCGCCTTCGCCTGCACCTGCTCGCCCGCCGGCGCGAGGACCGCCTCGTCTTCGACCACCAGATCGAGATCGCGAGGCAGCTGAAGCTCGAGGGCGCGAAGTCGCTCGCCGCCTCCGACCTCCTCATGCGCCGCTACTACCTCGCGGCCAAGGCCATCTGGCGCTTCAACCAGATCCTGCTCGCCAACCTCTACGCGCGCATCGTCCCGGCGCGCGAGAGGAAGATCCGCGCCCTGGACGGCGACTTCCGGCTGGTCGACTACACGCTGGACCTGCGCGACGAGTCGCTCTTCGAGCGCGAGCCCGGCAAGGTCCTCGAGGCCTTCCGCCGCCTGCAGGACGACCGCGGCATCGCCAACCTCTCGGCCACCGCGCTGCGGGCGATGAACCGGGCGCTGCCGAGGATCGACCGCGCCTTCCGCGAGGACCCCGCCAACCGCCGCCGCTTCATGGACATCGTGCGCGGCGACCGCTTCACCTGGACGCTGCGGCGCATGAGCCGCTACGGCGTGCTGGGCCGCTACATCCCCGCCTTCGGGCGCATCGTCGGCCAGATGCAGCACGACCTCTTCCACGTCTACACCGTGGACGAGCACATCCTGATGGTGATCCGCAACCTGCGCCGATTCCGCCTGCCGAAGTTCGACCTCGAGCACCCGCTGTGCTCGAAGCTCATGCAGGAGTTCGACGCGCCGGAGCTGCTGTACCTCGCCGCCCTCTTCCACGACATCGCCAAGGGCCGCGGCGGCGACCATTCCGCCCTGGGCGCGCGCGACGCCGAGCGCTTCTGCCGCGCGCACGGCCTGAAGCGCGCCGACGCGAGGCTGGTGGCCTGGCTGGTGGAGCACCACCTCACGATGTCGTCCACGGCGCAGAAGCAGGACCTGTCGGATCCCGAGGTGATCTCGGAGTTCGCCACCCTCGTGCGCGACGAGAGGGCGCTCACCGCGCTCTACATCCTCACGGTGGCCGACATCCGCGGCACGAGCCCGAAGGTGTGGAACGCGTGGAAGGGCAAGCTCCTCGAGGACCTCTTCCGCTCCACCCGCCGCATCCTGCGCGGGGACACCGAGTACGCCGCCAAGTCGATCGAGGCGAAGAAGGCCGAGGCGCTTCGCATCCTGCGCCAGTACGCTCCCGACGAGCGCGCGCACGAGGCGCTCTGGCGGCACTTCGGCGAGAACTACTTCCAGCGCTTCGAGGCGGGCGAGATCGGCTGGCACACCCGCACGCTCTTCCTGCGCCCGTCGCCGGATCGCCCCGTCGTGCGCGCGCGCCTGTCGCCCATCGGCGAGGGCCTGCAGGTCATGGTCTACGCCCACGACCAGCCCGGCGTCTTCGCGCGCATCACCGGCTTCTTCGAGAAGAGCCAGTTCGACATCGCGGCGGCGAAGATCTACACCACCGGGCACGGCTTCGCGCTCGACGGCTTCCAGGTGCTGTCGCAGGTGCGCGCCGGGGAGCACTACCGCGACCTCATCCACAAGGTGGAGACGGGGCTCGCGGCCGCCCTCGACCCCGCCTCGCCGCTGGGCGCGCCGCCCACCGGCCGGATCTCGCGCTGGGTGAAGCACTTCCCCATCGAGCCCAAGGTCGAGATCGTGCGCACCCGCGACGGCGCGGCCTGGCAGGTGTTCGCGGCCTGCGCGGACCGCCCGGGGCTGCTCTCGGCCATCGCGCGCGCGCTGCTGGCCGCGGGCCTGAACCTCGTGGACGCGCGCGTGACCACGCTGGGCGCGCGCGCCGAGGACGTCTTCGTGGTGACCGGCGCCGCCCTCGGGGACGAGGCGGGCCGCGAGGCCTTCGCCGCCGAGCTGCGGCGCGTGCTCGCCGGCTGAGCCCGCGCTCCCCGCGCCTGTTTCAGGCGTAATCGTTTCCTTTGATCCGCGACAGGATCGGCTCCGGGCGCGCCGATAGCATGGGTCCTGCGGGCGGCATCCGTTCCGCCCGGGAGAAAGCTCCATGAGAAAGTTCTCGGCGCACGCGCGGGAGATCTCGCGCACCCTCCTCCCCGTCCTCGCCCTGGCGGTGCCCGTCCCCGCGGCCGCGGCCAACGACCTCGTGCTGGGCGTCTGCGAAGGCACCTTCGGCGGCGCGGCCCCCGCCGAGCTGGTGGACAAGTACCACCCGCTGGCCGAGCACCTCGGCAAGGCGCTCAAGACCCACATCGTCGTGAGCCCCGTGTGCAGCTTCCCGCGCCTGGAGTCGGGGATCGCCGAGCAGCGCTTCGACTTCGTCATGGCCCGCCCGGCCGACTACACGGCGCGCGCGATCCGCGACCACGGCTACCGCTACGTCGCCCAGGTGACGCCGGACGTCTCCTGCGTGTACCTGGTGCCCAGGGACTCGCCGCTGAAGAGCCTGGCGGACGCGAAGGGCATGCGCATTTCCCTGCCGGAGAAGACCTCCTACATGGGCCAGCTCTGCGTGGCGGGGCTGCGCGACGCCGGCGTCTCCGCGGGCGGCAACGCGCAGTTCGTGAAGGAGCAGCCGGTCGTGATGTACCAGCTGCAGCAGAAGAACGTCGACGTGGGCGGGGTGTCCTCGCACGCCAAGGCGGTCTCGAAGGAGGCGCTGGAGAAGGCCGGCCTGCGCGAGCTCGGGCGCAGCGCCCCGCAGCCCTACTTCCCCGTCATCGCCTCGAAGAAGGTGCCGCCCGCCCAGGTCGAGACGGTGAGGAAGGAGCTTCTGAGGCTCTCCGAGACCCCGGAAGGCCGGGCGCTCCTCGGCAGGATGGGGCTCAACGGATACGTCGTCGGCAACGAGGAGAAGATGGTGCAGCTCCTCGCCTGGCTCGAGAAGAAGTGAGCGCGCGCCGGGCCGGCCCGCGGCCCGGGCCGGCTCAGTGCAGCACGATCCCCGGCGCGGTGGCGGTGGCGTCGCCCACGTCGAAGTCGATCGCCGGGGCCGCCTCGCCGGCCGGGATCTCCGAGAACCCGAGCGCCATGTTGCGCCCCGCGCGCTTGGCGGCGTAGAGCGCTCGGTCCGCCCTCTCGACCAGGGTGTCGGCCACGACCTGGGCGTCGGGAACGCAGCCCGCCACGCCGAAGCTCATGGTGACGGTGCGCGCGACTTCCGAGCCGCGGTGCTCGATCTCGAGCGCGGCCACCGCGCGCATGGCCTCGATGGCGCGCTGGCGGGCGGCCTCCTCCGTCGTGTCCGGGAGGATGAGCGCGAACTCCTCGCCGCCGTAGCGCGCGGCCACGTCGCCCGGGCGGCGGCAGGTGGCGCGCAGCGCGCCCGCGATGCGGCGCAGGCAGTCGTCGCCGGCCGGGTGTCCGTAGGTGTCGTTGAAGGCCTTGAAGTAGTCGACGTCGGCCACCACCAGGGCGATGGGGCGGCGCTCGCGGCGCGCCCGGCCCATCTCGCGCATGAGGTCGAGGTCGAAGCGGCGTCGGTTGGCGAGCCCGGTGAGCCCGTCCTGTTGCGAGAGCCGCGCGAGGCGCTCGTTGGCCTCGCGCAGCTCCAGCGTCACGGCCATGAGCTCGCGGCGCATGTCGTCCAGGCGGCGCATGGCGCGGATCTTGGCCTCCAGCACCACGGGGCTCACCGGCTTGGTGAGGTAGTCGTCGCCGCCGGCCTCGATCCCGCGCGTGAAGTCCGCGTCGTCCTCCATGGAGGTGAGGAAGATCACCGGCACCCAGTGCTCGGCGCTCAGCTGGCGGATGCGGCGCACGACCTCCAGGCCGTCCAGTCCCGGCATCTGCACGTCGATCAGCACGAGGTCGGGCTTCTCGCGCTCGAAGAGCTCGAGGGCCTGCAGGCCGTCCTCGGCCTCGATGGCCTCCAGGCCCAGCTTCTTGAGGATGCGCAGCGTGGCGAAGCGCATCACGCGCGCGTCGTCGGCGACCAGGACCTTGAACATGGCGCCCTCAGTCGATGGCGAGGCCGTCGTTCAGCCTCAGCCAGCCCCGGATCACCCGGTACAGGTACCAGACGAAGAGCACCGCGTACGGGAGCCACGCGACCGGGATGAGGATGAGCGTGAGGAACATGAGCGCCGTGAGGATGCCGCAGGCCACGATCCAGAAGAGGCCCCACCAGAAGGTGCGCGAGAGCCAGGAGAAGTGCGAGTCGAGGAAGGTGCCGCGCACGTCGTCGCGCTTGGCGATGCCGAGCACCACGGCGATCACCGCGAGCAGCCACGCCGTGAAGGGCGCGAGCGCGTGCAGCAGGTAGAGGATGTTGGCCAGGCGCTTCTCGTCGTCGAGGCTGCGCGCGGCCGCAGGGGCGGGCTGGATGCTCATGGCCATCTCCATCGTCGTTGGACCGGGTCCACGCCGGCCCGTTCAGTCTTCCGGCCCGGCGTCGGTCCCCGGGAAGAGTTCCTCGGTGAAGCCGAACCGGCTCATGTCGGGCATGCGCATCGGGTAGAGGATGCCGTCCAGGTGGTCGCACTCGTGCTGGACCACGCGAGCGTGGAAGCCCTCGGCCACCCGGTCGATGGGCCGGCCGGCCTCGTCGAAGCCGCGGTAGCGAAGCCGCGTGCGCCGYGGCACCACGCCGCGCAGACCCGGCACCGACAGGCACCCTTCCCAGCCCTCCTCCGTCTCCTCGGTGAGGAACTCGATCACGGGGTTCACCAGCACCGTGAARGGAACCTCCTCCGCGTCCGGATAGCGCGGATTGGCGCTCACGCCGAAGATCACCACGCGCACGCTCTCGCCGATCTGCGGCGCCGCGAGCCCGGCGCCGTCCTCGTGCGCCATCGTGTCCTTCATGTCCTGCACGAGCCGGGCGAGCGCCGGCGTGCCGAGCCGCTCGACGGGCGCGGCCACCTGCCGCAGCACGGGGTGCCCCATGCGCAGGACCTCACGGACGGCCATGGCGCTCCGCCACCTTCGCGAGGACGAGGCGCACCCGCACCATGGCCTCGCGCAGCACGTTGCTGATCTCCTCGAGCGAGACCGACTGCGAGCTCGCCCCCCGCCCGGCGGCGGCATTGGCCACGACCGCGAGCGCCGCGTAGGGGATCTCCTGCTCGCGCGCGAGCGCCGCCTCCGGCATCCCGGTCATGCCCACGAGGTGGGCGCCGTCGCGCTCCATGCGGTCGATCTCGGCGGCCGTCTCCAGGCGCGGGCCCTGCACCGCGGCGTAGGTGCCGCGCGCGACGACCGCCACGCCCGCCTGCGACGCCGACTCGACGATCATTCGCCGCGTGAGCGCGCAGTAGGGGTGCGTGAAGTCGACGTGCACCACGGGCTGGCCGGTGCCCTCGAAGAACGTGGCCTTGCGTCCCCAGGTGTAGTCGATGATCTGGTCGGGGACGGCGAGCGCGCCCGCGCCGAACTCCGGGGCGATCCCGCCCACGGTGCACACCGCGACGATGCGCGTGACGCCCTTTTCCTTGAGCGCCCAGAGGTTGGCGCGGTAGTTGATCTCGTGCGGCGCCAGCGTGTGCCCGTAGCCGTGGCGGGCGAGGAAGGCCACCTCCTGGCCGCCCAGGATGCCGAAGGTGAGGGGCCCGGAGGGCTCGCCGTAGGGCGTGCGCACGATCTGCCGCCGGGTCACCTCGAGCGAGGCGAGCTGGGCGAGGCCCGAGCCGCCGATGATCGCGAGCATCAGCCGCCTCCCAACGCGTGCACGCCGGGGAGGTTGCGCCACAGCCCGTAGGCGTCCATCCCGAAGCCGAAGACGTAGCGGTCGGGCACCCGCACGCCGACGAAGTCGGCGGCCACGGGCTTCGCCCGCCCGGTTTCCTTGTCGGCGAAGACCGCCGTGAATACCTCGCGGGCGCCCATCCCGAGGAGCTTCTCGCGGATGGCCGCGAGCGTCACCCCCTCGTCGAGGATGTCGTCGAGCACGAGCACCGTGCGGCCGCGCACCTCGTCCTTCGGCGCGAGCCGCCACTCGATCCCGCCCCCGGCCGTCGTGTTGGCGTAGCGCGTGACCTCGATGGCGCCGAACTCCAGCGGGAAGGCGAGCAGCGGCAGCAGCTGTCCCGCGAAGACCACCGCCCCGCCCATGACGGCGAGCACGACCGGGAACTCCCCCGAGAGCCGCCCGGTGATCTCGCCGGCCAGGCGATCGACCGCGGCGCGCGCGTCCGCCGGCGTGCACACCGGCTGCGCGCGCTCCAGGATCGCGAGGGCCTCGTCGCGGTTCACGCCCGCCCGCCTCCCCCGCGCGGCAGGCGGTCCAGGTAGGCGCGGAAGCCCCCGGCGACCTCGCTGTGGCGCAGGGCGAAGTCCACCGTCGCCTCGAGGTAGCCGAGCTTCGAGCCGCAGTCGTAGCGCCGGCCCTCGAACTCGTAGGCGTAGACCGGCTCCTCGGCGAGCAGGCGCGCGATCGCGTCGGTGAGCTGGATCTCGCGCCCGGCGCCGCGCGGCGTCTGCGCCAGGAAATGGAAGATGCGCGGGGTGAGGACGTAGCGGCCCACCACGCCCAGGGTGGACGGGGCGTCCTTCGGGGCGGGCTTCTCCACGATCCCCGTCATGCGCGCGAGCCTGCCCTCGGGCGCCTGCGTCGAGGCGATGCCGTAGGAGCCGGTCTCGGAGCGGTCCACGTTCTGCACCGCGACGAGGCTCGCGCCGTTCGTCACGTGCAGGTCCGCCATCTGCTTGAGCGCGGGGACGGGAGCGTCGATCAGGTCGTCGGCCAGGATCACCGCGAAGGGCTCCTCGCCCACGAGGTGGCGGGCGCAGAGCACGGCGTGGCCCAGCCCCAGGGCCTCGCCCTGGCGCACGTAGACGCAGTTCACGCCCGGCGGCAGCAGCCCCCGCACCTCCTCGAGCTGGCGTCTCTTGCCCGCCGCCTGAAGCTCGGCCTCGAGCTCGTAGGCCTTGTCGAAGTGGTCCTCGATGGCGCGCTTGCCGCGGCCGGTGATGAAGATGAGATCAGTCACGCCGGCCGCCACCGCCTCCTCCACCGCGTACTGGATGAGCGGCTTGTCGACGATGGGCAGCATCTCCTTGGGGGAGGCCTTGGTGGCCGGCAGGAAGCGCGTGCCGAGCCCCGCGACGGGGAAGACGGCCTTGCGGATCTTCTTCATGGTCCTCGTTCAGCCTTCCAGCATGGCGCGAAAGCGCGCCTCGTCCAGCACCTCGACGCCCAGCTCGCGTGCGCGGTCGAGCTTGGAGCCGGCTTCCTCGCCCGCCACGACGTAGTCGGTCTTCTTCGACACCGACCCGGTGACCTTGCCGCCGGCGGCCTCGATCCTCTCCCTGGCCTCGTCGCGCGTCATCGCGGAAAGCGTTCCCGTGAGCACCACGATTTTACCCGCGAAGGCCCCGCCGGTGGCCGCGCGCGCGGGCTCCCCCTCGGTCCAGCGCACGCCGGCCGCGCGCAGCTGCGCGATCACCTCGCGGTTGTGCGGCTCGGCGAAGAAGCGCGCCACGCTCTCGGCCACCACCGGGCCCACGTCGGGGGCCTGCGCGAGGGCCGCGCGATCGGCCGCCATGAGGGCGTCGAGGCTGCCGAAGTGCCGGGCGAGGTCCTTGCCCGTCACTTCGCCCACGTGGCGGATGCCCAGGGCGTAGACGAAGCGCCCGAGGGTGGCGTCCTTGCTTCGATCGATCGCGGCGAGCACGTTGGCGGCGGACTTCTCGGCCATGCGCTCGAGCGCGGCGAGCCGCGCAGGCTCGAGCCGGTAGAGGTCCGCCGGCGTGCGCACGAGCCCGCCGTCGACCAGCTGGTCCACGAGCTTGTCGCCCAGGCCCTCGATGTCCATCGCGCGCCGCGAGGCGAAGTGCAGCAGGGCGGCCTTGCGCTGCGCGGGACAGAAGAGCCCGCCGGTGCAGCGCGCGACCGCCTCGCCCTCCAGCCTCGCGATGGCCGAGCCGCACTCGGGGCACTGCGCCGGCATGCGGAACTCGTCCTCCGGGGCGCGCGGCCCCGGTTTCGCGACGCGAGCCACCTCCGGGATCACGTCGCCCGCGCGGCGCACGACCACCGTGTCGCGCCGCCAGACGTCCTTTCGCCGCACCTCGTCCTCGTTGTGCAGCGTCGCGTTGGACACGGTGGTCCCGCCCACGAAGACGGGCGCCAGCCGCGCCACCGGGGTGATGGCGCCCGTGCGCCCGACCTGGACGCCGATGTCGAGGAGCTCCGTGGTCGCCTCCTCGGCCGGGAACTTGTGCGCCACCGCCCAGCGCGGGGCGCGCGCGACGAAACCCAGCGCCTCCTGCTGCGCCAGCGCGTCGACCTTGTAGACCACGCCGTCGATGTCGCAGGGCAGGCTCGCGCGCTTCGCGCCGGTCTCGGCGTAGAACCCGAGCAGCCCCTGCGCGCCCTGCACCACGCGCCGGTCGCGCGCCACCGGGAAGCCGAGCCCCGCCAGCGCGTCGAGGACGCCGGCGTGCGTGGCCGGCACGCGCCAGCCCTCGTGCGCGCCCAGGCCGTAGGCGAAGAAGGAGAGCCGGCGCTTCGCGGTGAGCCGCGGGTCGAGCTGGCGCAGCCCGCCGGCGGCGCCGTTGCGGGGATTGACGAGCTCCTTCTCGCCGAGCTCGCGCGCGCGGGCGTTGTACGCCTCGAAATCGCGGCGCAGCATCAGCACCTCGCCGCGCACCTCCAGCAGCTTCGGGGGCGACTCGGTGCGCAGGCGAAGCGGGATGGCGCGGACCGTGCGCAGGTTGGCGGTCACGTCCTCGCCCGTCTCCCCGTCGCCCCGCGTGGCGCCCCGGACGAGGAGGCCCTCCTCGTAGGCCAGGGTGACGGCGAGCCCGTCGAACTTGAGCTCGCAGGAGTAGTCGACCGATGGCGCGTCCAGTCCCTCGCGGCAGCGCCGGTCGAACGCGGCGACGTCCTCGTCCGTGAACGCGTTGGCGAGCGAGAGCATGGGCACGCGGTGCGTGACCTCCGCGAAGCCCTCCGCCGGCTTCGCGCCGACGCGCTGCGTGGGCGAATCGGGGCTGACGAGCTCCGGGTGCTCCGATTCCAGCGCCTCGAGCTCGCGGAACATCGCGTCCCACTCGGCGTCGGGTATCTCGGGCGCGTCGAGGACGTAGTAGAGGTGGTTGTGGCGCTCGATCTCGCGGCGCAGCCACCGCACCCGCTCCGCGACCGCGCGCGGCACCGCCATGGTCAGGAGAACAGCCGCCGCGCGAGCGCCCCGCCGGGCGGGATGCCGTGCGCCTGCATGCGCTCGGCCACCGCCTCCAGGGAGCGGCGGATGGCGGCGAAGCCCGGCGCGGCGAGCGGCCGGCGCTCGTCGTCCACGAGCTCGCCGCCCAGCGCCGCGGCGAACGCCTCGGCCGTCTTGCCCATGGCGTCGAAGACGGCAACGGGGTCGGCCACGTGCGGCACGTCGAGGGCGAAGGTGAGGCCGGTGACGTAGCCCGCGTCGCGCTTCGCCTCCCCCTCGGCCAGGCGCAGCGTCATGGCGGGCGCGCCTCCGGGGCCCCGGCGCTCGAAGGCGCCCGATCCGGTCTCGGCGAAGCCGTTCTCCAGCGCGAGGGATTTCACCCGCGGGAGCGCGAAGGTGGCGCCCGCCCGGCCCACGACGTTCACCGCGACCTCGATGTCGGCCTCGGCGCAGAAGCGGTCGAGCTCGCGCGAGCGCGCCGCGGCCGCGGCCGCGCCCTCGCGCTGCGACACGGCGTTGACCGAGGCCGCGAATCCGGCCACCGTCTCGTTGAACGCGGCGATCTCCTCCTCGGCCACCGGCCCGGCGCGGCTGGCGAGCTGAAGGCCCACGCGCAGCTCCCGCCACGACTCGGCCGGCGAGTCCTCCAGCGGCATCCACTGCTCTTCGACCAGCCCCTCGACGTGCACGGGCGTGGCGTGGGACTCGAGGGCGTCCAGGAGCGGCTCGACCTGCGCGCGCGCCACGGGCTCGTCGGCCAGCACGAGCGCGATCGTGTCGATGCGGCTCGAGATCACCGAGGACGGGGAGGA
>PQAI01000297.1 GCA_003105245.1 Betaproteobacteria bacterium
CGCTCAAACTTGCCCTTTGCCATTTCGGTTCCTCGTGAATATCAGGCTGCAGCTTTCTGGTTGATGATCGCTTCGGCGACGTTCTTCGGCGCCTCGGAGTAGTGCTTGAATTCCATCGTGTAGGTCGCGCGGCCCTGGGTCGCGGAGCGCAGCGACGTCGAGTAGCCGAACATCTCCGAAAGCGGCACCTCGGCCTTGATCACCTTGCCGCCCCCCGGCATGTCGTCCATGCCCTGCACCATGCCGCGGCGCGACGACAGGTCGCCCATCACCGTGCCGGCATAGTCCTCGGGCGTCTCGACCTCGACGGCCATCATCGGCTCGAGGAGCACGGGGCTCGCGCGCCGCATCCCCTCCTTGAAGCCGATCGAGGCCGCCATCTTGAAGGCGTTCTCGTTCGAGTCCACCTCGTGGTAGGAGCCGTAGTGCAGCGTCACCTTCACGTCCACGACCGGGTAGCCGGCGAGCACGCCGTTGGGCAGCGTCTCGCGCAGGCCCTTCTCCACCGCGGGGATGAACTCGCGGGGCACCACGCCGCCCTTGATGGCGTCGACGAACTCGAAGCCCTTGCCCGGCTCCTGGGGCTCGACGTTGAGCACCACGTGGCCGTACTGGCCGCGGCCGCCCGACTGCTTGATGAACTTGCCCTCGACGTCCTTGGCGGGCTTGCGGATCGTCTCGCGGTAGGCCACCTGGGGCTTGCCCACGCTCGCCTCGACGCCGAACTCGCGGCGCATGCGGTCGACGATGATCTCGAGGTGCAGCTCGCCCATGCCGGCGATGATCGTCTGCCCGGTCTCCTCGTCGGTGCGCACGCGGAAGGACGGGTCCTCCTGCGCCAGGCGGTTCAGGGCGA
Organism: Betaproteobacteria bacterium; assembly: GCA_003105245.1. Classification (GTDB taxonomy): domain Bacteria; phylum Pseudomonadota; class Gammaproteobacteria; order Burkholderiales; family Usitatibacteraceae; genus FEB-7. Next base: position 857 of record PQAI01000297.1, read on the forward strand.
TGCCCATCTTCTCCTGGTCGGCCTTGGTCTTGGGCTCGACGGCCTGCGAGATCACCGGCTCGGGGAACACCATGCGCTCGAGGATGATCACCTTGTCCGGGTCGCAGAGCGTGTCGCCCGTGGTCGCCTCGCGCAGGCCCACGGCCGCGGCGATGTCGCCGGCGCGCACTTCCTTGATCTCCTCGCGCTGGTTGGCGTGCATCTGCAGGATGCGGCCGACGCGCTCCTTCTTCGACTTGATCGGGTTGTAGATCGTGTCGCCGGAGTTGACCACCCCGGAGTAGACGCGGAAGAAGATGAGCTGGCCGACGAAGGGGTCGGTCATGATCTTGAACGCGAGGCCGGCGAAGGGCTCGTCGTCGGAGGCCCTGCGCTCGCCCGGCTGGCCGTTCTCGAGCTCGCCCTTGACCGGCGGGATGTCGGTCGGCGCCGGCATGAACTCGATCACGGCGTCGAGCATCGCCTGCACGCCCTTGTTCTTGAAGGCCGAGCCGCAGAGCATGGGCACGATCTCGCCCGCGATGGTGCGCGACCGGATGCCCTTCTTGATCTCCTCGATCGAGAGCTCGCCCGACTCGAGGTACTTGTTCATGAGCTCCTCGCTCGCCTCGGCGGCGCTCTCGACCATCTTCTCGCGCCACTCGGCGGCGATGTCGGCCAGGTCCGCGGGGACGTCGCGCAGCTCGAACTTCATGCCCTGGGAGCCCTCGTCCCAGTAGATGGCCTTCATGCGGACCAGGTCGACCACGCCCTCGAACTTGTCCTCGGCGCCGATGGGGACCTGGATGGGAACCGGGTTCGCCTTCAGGCGCGACTTCATCTGGTCGTAGACCTTGAAGAAGTTGGCGCCGGTGCGGTCCATCTTGTTCACGAACGCGAGGCGCGGCACGCGGTACTTGTTGGCCTGGCGCCAGACCGTCTCGGACTGCGGCTGCACGCCGCCCACGGCGCAGTACACCATGCAGGCGCCGTCGAGGACGCGCATCGAGCGCTCCACCTCGATGGTGAARTCGACGTGGCCGGGCGTGTCGATGATGTTCACCCGGTGCTCGGGGAACTGGTTGTCCATGCCCTTCCAGAAGCAAGTCGTGGCGGCCGAGGTGATCGTGATGCCGCGCTCGCGCTCCTGCTCCATCCAGTCCATCACCGCCGCGCCGTCGTGCACCTCGCCCAGCTTGTGGGACACGCCGGTGTAGAAGAGGATGCGCTCCGTGGTCGTGGTCTTGCCGGCGTCGATGTGCGCCGAGATACCGATGTTGCGGTAGCGTTCGATGGGTGTCTTGCGGGCCACGGTGTGCTTTCTGTCTGCTGGAGGGCGGCGCTCGCGCTCGTGGCGCCTCGCCGCGGGATGTTTCGTCTCTAGAAGCGGTAGTGCGCGAACGCCTTGTTCGCCTCCGCCATGCGGTGCACTTCCTCGCGCTTCTTCACGGCGCCGCCGCGGCCCTCGGCCGCCTCGAGCAGCTCGTTGGCCAGGCGCTGGCCCATGCTCTTCTCGCCGCGCTTGCGGGCGGCCTCGCGCAGCCAGCGCATCGCCAGCGCCGTGCGGCGGATGGGGCGGACCTCCACGGGCACCTGGTAGTTGGCGCCACCGACGCGGCGGCTCTTCACCTCGACCATCGGCTTCACGTTGTTGATCGCCGCGCCGAAGACCTCGAACGGGTCCTTGCCCGACTTCTTCTGGATCTGGTCCAGCGCCCCGTACATGATCCGCTCGGCCACGCTCTTCTTGCCGCGCGTCATCAGCACGTTGATGAACTTGGCGACTTCCTCGCTCTTGAACTTGGGATCCGGCAGGATCTCGCGTTTCGGCACTTCACGGCGGCGGGGCATAGGTCTCTGATTCCCTTGAAATTTTGTCGATTACGTGGCCTGGGGTCGTCTGCCGGACCTTGGGCGGCCCTCGGGCAGGTTTCCGGTCTAGGCGGCCTTCGGCCGCTTGGCGCCGTACTTGGAGCGCGACTGCTTGCGGTCCTTGACGCCCGCGGTGTCGAGGCTGCCGCGGACCATGTGGTAGCGAACGCCCGGCAGGTCCTTCACGCGGCCGCCGCGGATGAGCACGACCGAGTGCTCCTGCAGGTTGTGCCCCTCGCCGCCGATGTAGCTGATCACCTCGTAGCCGTTCGTCAGGCGCACCTTGGCGACCTTCCGCAGGGCCGAGTTCGGCTTCTTCGGGGTCGTGGTGTACACGCGGGTGCACACCCCCCGCTTCTGGGGGCTGCCGCCGAGGGCCGGGACCTTGCTCTTGGTGACCGTCTTCTGGCGCGGCTTGCGAAGCAACTGATTGATCGTGGGCATGTTTTTCGTCCAGTGGTAATGCGGCCCCCCGCTCGGAAGGCCAGCCCCGGCGCCACTCCATTGGGAATAGGCGCCGGAAAAAAGCTCTCAAGTTTAGGGGTTTAGGTCATTCCAGTCAAGCAACCTGCTCGCTGCCGACGTCGGCCTCGTCCAGGGAGAACCCGAACGAGGAGCCCGGGCCGGCCTGCGTCCCGCCGTCCTTCCGGCGCGTCGAGTGGTAGGCGAGGCCCGTGCCCGCCGGGATGAGCCGGCCGACGATCACGTTCTCCTTGAGGCCGCGCAGGTCGTCCTTCTTGCCCATGATGGCCGCCTCGGTGAGCACCCGGGTGGTCTCCTGGAAGGAGGCCGCCGAGATGAACGAGTCGGTCGACAGGGACGCCTTGGTGATCCCGAGGAGCATGTAGTCGAAGGTCGCCGGCGTCTTGCCGTCGGCCCGGACGCGGTCGTTCTCGGCCAGCACCTCGGCGCGCTCGACCTGCTCCCCGGTGATGAACCGGGTGTCGCCCGGGGCGGCGATCTGCACGCGACGAAGCATCTGGCGGACGATCACCTCGATGTGCTTGTCGTTGATCTTCACGCCCTGCAGGCGGTAGACGTCCTGCACCTCGTCGATGACGTAGCGGGCGAGCGCCTCCATCCCCTGCAGCTTCAGGATGTCGTGCGGGTCCGCCGGGCCGTCGACGATCATCTCGCCCTTGTTGACGACCTGGCCGTCGTGCACGGAGATGTGCTTGTCCTTCGGGATGAGGTACTCGTGGGCCGCCCCGTCGAAGTCGGTGATGATGAGGCGCTGCTTGCCCTTGGTGTCCTTGCCGAAGGAGACGGTGCCCGTGACCTCCGCGAGCAGGCCCGCGTCCTTGGGGCTGCGCGCCTCGAAGAGCTCCGCCACGCGCGGCAGGCCGCCCGTGATGTCGCGGGTCTTCGAGGACTCCTGCGGGATGCGCGCGAGAACGTCGCCCACGGCGAGCTGCTGCCCGTTCTTCACGGTGACGATGGCGCCGATCTGGAAGGTGTAGTTCACCGGCGTGTCGCTTCCGGCGAGCTTCACCTCCTTGCCCTTGTCGTTCAGGAGCTTGACGGCCGGGCGAAGGCCCTTGGCCGCCGCGCCCGCCTTGCGCTTCGGGTCGATCACGACGAGGCTGGAAAGGCCCGTGGTCTCGTCGATCTGCTTGGCGACGGTGACGCCCTCCTCGACGTTCTCGAACCGAACCTCGCCCGCGTACTCGGTGATGATCGGGCGGGTGAGCGGGTCCCAGGTCGCCAGCGTCAGACCGGCCTTGGCCTTCGAGCCGTCGCGCACCGCCAGGGTGGCGCCGTACGGCACCTTGTGGCGCTCGCGCTCGCGGCCGTTGTCGTCGGCGATGATGATCTCGCCGTTGCGCGAGATCGCGATCTGCTCGTCGCGGGCGTTGGTGACGTAGCGCATCGTGGGCGCGAAGCGCACGACGCCGTTGGACTTGGACTCGACGGAGCTCGCCACCGCCGCGCGGGAGGCGGCGCCGCCGATGTGGAAGGTGCGCATCGTGAGCTGCGTGCCGGGCTCGCCGATCGACTGCGCGGCGATGACGCCCACCGCCTCGCCGACGTTCACGAGCGAGCCGCGGCCCAGGTCGCGGCCGTAGCACTTGGCGCAGATGCCGTAGCGCGTGTCGCAGGTGAGCGGCGTGCGCACCTTCACCTCGTCGATGCCGAGCGTCTCGATCCTCTCGACCCCCGCCTCGTCGAGCAGCGAGCCGGCGGCGATGACCACCTGCTGCGACTCGGGGTGGACGACATCGTTGGCCGTTACGCGGCCGAGGATGCGCTCGCGCAGGGCCTCGACGACCTCGCCGCCCTCGACCAGGGCCTTCATGGCCATGCCCTGGGTGGTGCCGCAGTCCTCCTCGATCACCACCAGGTCCTGGGTCACGTCGACGAGGCGGCGGGTGAGGTAGCCGGAGTTGGCGGTCTTGAGCGCCGTGTCCGCCAGGCCCTTGCGCGCGCCGTGCGTCGAGATGAAGTACTGCAGGACGTTCAGGCCCTCGCGGAAGTTCGCCGTGATGGGCGTCTCGATGATGGAGCCGTCCGGCTTCGCCATCAGGCCGCGCATGCCGGCGAGCTGCCGGATCTGCGCCGCGGAGCCCCGGGCGCCCGAGTCGGCCATCATGTAGATGGCGTTGAACGACTCCTGCGTGGTCTCCTTKCCCTTGCGGTCGACGACCTTCTCGCTGCCGAGCTGCTCCATCATCGCCTTGGCGATCTGGTCGCCGGCGCGGCCCCAGATGTCGACCACCTTGTTGTAGCGCTCGCCCTGCGTGACGAGGCCGGAGGTGTACTGGCGCTCGATCTCCTTAACCTCCTTCTCCGACTCGTCGATGATGGTGGACTTCTGCGTCGGGATCAGCAGGTCGTCGACGCAGATCGAAAGCCCCGCGCGCGTGGCGTAGCCGAAGCCCGTGTACATGAGCTTGTCGGCGAAGATGACCGTCTCGCGGATGCCCACGCGACGGAAGGCCTCGTTGATGAGCTTCGAGATCTCCTTCTTCTTCAGCGGCTTGTTGATGACCTGGAAGGGCAGGCCGGCGGGCAGGATCTCCGACAGGAGCGCCCGGCCCACCGTCGTCTCGTGGCGCAGCGTCACCTCGGTGAGCTCGCCCGATTCCTCGCGGCGGAATTCGCGGATGCGGACCGTGATCTTCGCGTGCAGCTCGACGCCGCCCGACTCGTAGGCGCGGCTCACTTCGGCCACGTTGGTGAAGAGCGAGCCCTCGCCGCGGGCGTTCACGCGCTCGCGGGTGGCGTAGTACAGGCCCAGCACGATGTCCTGCGAGGGCACGATGACCGGCTCGCCGTGGGCGGTGTGCAGCACGTTGTTCGACGAGAGCATGAGCGTCCTCGCCTCCATCTGCGCCTCCAGCGAGATGGGGACGTGCACGGCCATCTGGTCGCCGTCGAAGTCGGCGTTGAACGCCGCGCAGACGAGCGGGTGGAGCTGGATCGCCTTGCCCTCGATGAGGACGGGCTCGAAGGCCTGGATGCCGAGGCGGTGCAGCGTGGGCGCGCGGTTGAGCAGGACCGGGTGCTCGCGGATCACGTCCTCGAGGATGTCCCACACCACGGGCTCCTGCGCCTCGACCATGCGCTTGGCGGCCTTGATGGTCGTGGCGAGCCCCATCACCTCCAGCTTGTGGAAGATGAAGGGCTTGAAGAGCTCGAGCGCCATGAGCTTGGGCAGGCCGCACTGGTGCAGCTTGAGCGTGGGGCCCACGACGATCACCGAGCGGCCCGAGTAGTCGACGCGCTTGCCCAGCAGGTTCTGGCGGAAGCGGCCGCTCTTGCCCTTGATCATGTCGGCGAGCGACTTGAGCGCGCGCTTGTTGGCGCCGGTCATCGCCTTGCCGCGGCGGCCGTTGTCGAGGAGCGAGTCCACGGCCTCCTGCAGCATGCGCTTCTCGTTGCGCACGATGATCTCGGGGGCCTTGAGCTCGAGCAGGCGCTTGAGGCGGTTGTTGCGGTTGATSACGCGCCGGTACAGGTCGTTCAGGTCCGAGGTCGCGAAGCGGCCGCCGTCGAGCGGGACCAGGGGACGCAGGTCCGGCGGGAGCACCGGCAGCACCTCCATCACCATCCAGTCGGGCTTGATCCCGGACTTGTTGAACGCCTCGAGCACCTTCAGGCGCTTGGCGATCTTCTTGATCTTGGTCTCGGAGCCGGTGGCGGCAAGCTCCTTCCTCAGCGTCTCGATCTCGTGGCCGACGTCGAGCGCGCGCAGCAGCGCGCGGATGCCCTCGGCGCCCATCGAGGCGTGGAAGTCGTCGCCGTACTCCTCGACCTTGGCGAGGAAGTCGTCCTCGGAGAGGAGCTGGCAGCGGTTGAGCGGCGTCATCCCGGGGTCGGTGACGACGTAGGCCTCGAAGTAGAGCACGCGCTCGATGTCGCGAAGCGTCATGTCGAGCACCATCCCGAGGCGGGAGGGCAGGCTCTTCAGGAACCAGATGTGCGCCACGGGGCTGGCGAGCTCGATGTGGCCCATGCGCTCGCGGCGCACCTTGGTGAGCGTCACCTCGACGCCGCACTTCTCGCAGATGACGCCGCGGTGCTTGAGGCGCTTGTACTTGCCGCACAGGCACTCGTAGTCCTTCGTCGGCCCGAAGATCTTGGCGCAGAAGAGGCCGTCGCGCTCGGGCTTGAAGGTGCGGTAGTTGATGGTCTCGGGCTTCTTGACCTCGCCGTAGGACCACGAGCGGATCTTCTCGGGCGACGCGAGCCCGATGCGGATCGCGTCGAATTCCTCTTCCTGGGTGACCTGCTTGAACAGATCGAGCAATGCTTTCATCCGGATTCTCCTGGGGCGTTCGCT
>PQAI01000298.1 GCA_003105245.1 Betaproteobacteria bacterium
CGTTCCCGGGTGCCGTGCTGCGCCGTCGTTGCCTGCTGCGCGTTGTGGATGAGAGCCGCCACGGTTTCCTGTTCGCCCGCGGCGCCGGGACCATCGCCCGGCGAGCCACTGGGCCCTGATCCCAAGCTATCAGGAAAACCCCGCCAATTGGCGCCCCGGTTGCAGCTGTAAAGCGCCTTACGCGCGTGTAACGCGGCGTTTGGCCGATGGCGCGCCCTTTGATATAATTGCCGACTTCGCGCCCGTAGCTCAGTTGGATAGAGTACCTGGCTACGAACCAGGGGGTCGTGGGTTCGAATCCTGCCGGGCGCGCCAGATGGTCGAAGGGGCCAGTCGAGAGACTGGCCCCTTTTCATTGGGCCAGGGATGGAAATCCGTCCGCGGAAGCCCGTAGACTTGGCGTCCGATGGGGGCGCGCCATCGGGAATCCCTCGCCGCGCACGGACGGAAAACGGAAAGGAAGAGGCTCATGAACCGTTGGAAAGCGACGCTTGCCGCCATTGCATCCTGCATCCTCGTCGGCTCAGCGTGGGCGCAGCAACCTTATCCCACGAGGACGATCAAGCTGATCGTGCCGTTCGCCGCGGGCGGAAGCACGGACATCATCGCGCGGCTGACCGCGGAGCAGATGCGCAAGGTGCTGGGGCAGACCGTCATCGTGGAGAACGTCGGCGGGGCCGCCGGCGCGCTGGGAACCGCGCAGGGCGCTGCGGCGGCGCCGGACGGCTACACGCTCACCGTGGCCACCGTGAGCTCGATGATCGTCCACGCCGCGACGCGCTCGCGCCCGCAGTACACGCTGGAGAGCTTCGCGCCGATCACCAACATCGCGTCGATGCCGAACGTCCTCACGGTCAGTGCCTCGTTCCCCGCGAAGAACCTCACCGAGTTCATCAAGATCCTCAAGGAGAACCCGGGCAAGTACACGTTCGCGAGCTCCGGGATCGGCAGCATCAACCACATGCTCGGCGAGTCGTTCCAGTCCGAGGCCGGCGTGAAGATGGTCCACGTCCCGTACAAGGGCTCGGGGCCGGCCATGCAGGACGTCATGGGCGGTCAGGTGCACAGCCTCTTCGACCAGTTCCCGTCCTCGAAGCCCTACATCGACGGTGGCAAGCTCAAGGCCATCGGCGTGATCTCGCCCCAGCGCATTCCCGGCTACGACGTCATGACGATGGAGGAGGCGGGCATGAAGGGTTTCACGGACGAGGCGTGGTACGGACTCCTCGCCCCTGCCAAGGTGCCTCCCGAGGTCATGGCGAAGCTCTCGGAAACCATGAAGAAGGTCATGGCCTCGCCCGAGTTCCGCGCGCAGATCGAGAAGGTGGGAGCGCGCCCGGTGGGCAACTCGCCGGCGGAGTTCACGGCGCAGGTCCGCAACGAGATCGCGCGGATGAAGCGTCTCGTCCAGGAGCGGCAGATCAAGCTCGACGAGTGAGGGGGATCACTCCCGGAACAGCACCGCCAGCATCTCTCCCCGGGCGCAGGCCTGGCCTGCCGCGCCGAGGGAGAGCGCGACCCGGACCTTGCGGCCCTCGATGCCCAGCAGCCGGCCGCGGATCTCGAGCTCCACGCCGATCGGCGTCGGCCGCAGGTAGTCCACCTTCAGCGACGCGGTGACGAAGCGCATGAACTCGCCGCCGTCGCCCATCTCGCGGCCGGCCGCCCGGTAGGCGAAGGCCGCCGCCGAGGCGGTCCCGTGGCAATCCAGGAGGGAGGCGACCATTCCCCCGTAGACATGGTCGGGAACGCCGCCGCTGAACTCGGGAGGGACGGTGAACCGCGCGACGGTCTCCTCGCCGTCCCAGCAGCTCTTCAGGTGGTGGCCGCGCGGGTTGTCCTTGCCGCACCCCCAGCAGTGGCTGAACCGCTCGGGATAGCAGTCCTGGAACGCGGTGGGCACGCCGGCTTCCCCGGGCGGGCTCAGTCGACGAGGATCTGCCGGGTCGCGTTGTCGACGACCACGGGGCACGCCATGTACACGACCTGCGGCGGCGTGCCGTACTTGCCGGTGACGAAGGCGCGCCACTCGTCGGTGTAGAGCGCGTCGGCGGCCTCGCGGGACTGCCAGAGATAGACGCCGCCGGCGGTCATGCCATCCTCCGACAGGACGTAGTACTTGCGGATCAGCCCGGGCTGGGACTGGTAGCGCGGCGCGGTGCTCTGGAAGATGGCCTTGGCCTCCTCCACCGTCAGGGGCTTCGGCAGGCGGAACGTGGCGATCGCGGTGATCATTCGGCTGCCCTCCCGGGGCCCCTACTCGTAGCGGTCCTTCGCGAGCTTGCGCACGTAGGAACCCGGCACGTCGTCCTCGTCCTCGGGGGCCACCCGGGCCGAAGGCGGCAGCTTCGCGATGAGCTCCTCGACCATCCGCACGTGCTCGGCCTCCTCCTCGCGAAGCTCCTCGAAGAGCTTCCGGACGCTCGGCTCGGTCACGTAGCGAAGCGCCCCGTCGTAGAAATCGAAGGCCTTGCGCTCKGACGACAGCGCCACCTGGTAGGCCTCCAGCGCGGACATGTCRCGGGTGGARGCGCCRTACTCGGGCGCCTCRAYGTCGAAGATGTCGTCGAGCTTCACCYTCGGCTTCTGGTCGCCGAAGAGGGCGAGGCGCCGCTCGGTGATCTCCTCGCCGTGCTTGCTCTCGTTGACCACCATGGACTGGAACACCGACGCGGCGTCGCCCTCGGCGCCGGTTCCGAGCCTCTCGGCGAACTGCGCGTAGCGCTTGCAGGCCTCGACCTCGATCAGGGTGGCGAGATCGAGGGCGTCCATCAGGGTCAGCGTGGAGAAATCGATTCTGGTCGGCATGGGCTCCTCCCGTGTTGGCGCAAGAGGGCATTGTCACTTGGGCGCGGGCCACCCTGTTGATTTGGAACAACATCCCCCTTTCCCTTTGCGGCGCCGATGGGCAAGATTCCCGCAACCCCCGCCGCCGCCGCCCGGATGGACACCACTTCCTTCTACGCCAACCTGCCGCTTCGCACCGAGTTCAGCGACGTGGGGCGGGCGGAAAGCTACACCCCGCTGCCCGGCAGCTGGCACGTGGCGATGTGCGACGTGCGCAATTCCACGGCCGCCGTCGAGGCCGGGCGCTACAAGAGCGTCAACACGCTGGGCGCGGCGGTCATCACCGGCATGCTGAACGCCGCGGGCGACACGGACATTCCCTTCGTGTTCGAAGGCGACGGCGCGATGCTGTGCGTGCCGCCGCAGCTGCTGGATGCGGCGAAGGCCGTGCTCCTGCGCACGAGGGAACTGGCGCAGAAGTCGTTCGGGCTGGACCTTCGCATCGCCACCCTGCCGGTCGCCCGCATCCGCGAGGCGGGCTCCGACATCCTCGTGGGGCGCTTCCGCGTCTCCGAGCACTACGTGCAGGCCATGTTCGCCGGCGGCGGCATGGCCTTCGCCGACCGGTACATGAAGGACCCGGCCACCGCGCCGCTCTGCCGCGTGGAGGAGGGGAGCGTGGCGAGCGCGGGCAACTTCGACGGCCTGGAGTGCCGCTGGCAGGACATCCCSAGCCGCCACGGCGAGACCGTCAGCGTGATGGTCAGGGTGCTGGTCGAGGACCGCGACGAKGCMGGCCGCCTCTACCGCGAGCTGGTGGCCCGGGTGCGCGAGATCTACGGTGCCGACGACGCCTGCCATCCGGTCTGGCCGCCCGACCTGTCGTTCACGTTCAGCGGGCGCCGCCTGGAAAACGAAGTCGGCGTTCGCGCGGCGGACCGCGGCGCGTGGGGGCGGTGGCTCTACCTCACGAGGACGCGCGCCATCGTGCTGCTGGGCTGGTTCCTGATGCGGTTCGGCATCCGCACCGCCCGGACGGACTGGGGACGCTACAAGACGATCCTCGCGCGCAACTCCGACGTGAGGAAGTTCAACGACTGCTACCGCCAGGTGCTGGCCGGCAATCCCCGGCAGAGGCAGGAACTCACCGCCTGGCTGGACGAGCGCTTCGCGCGCCGGGAGCTCGTGTACGGCGTGCACGCCGCCGACCGCGCGCAGATGACCTGCCTCGTCTTCGACTACTCCGGGCGGCACCTGCACTTCATCGACGGCGCCGAGGGCGGCCTGTCGATGGCGGCCAAGGCGCTCAAGGAGCGCGTGGCGAGGCTCGGCTGAACGCGGTTCGCGCATGGGAATCCGCSACGGCGCGCGATTGCGCGCGGCGTTGACCGCAGTCAACACGAAGCGCGCCGGTTGAGCCGAGCATGAAARGTCAGGACGGATCTCGCACGAAGGGGGCTGTCATGTCGATCGCCAATCGGTTGCAGAGCTACATCGTTGACAAGCAGGTCGCCTGGAATCCCGTCATCCACCAGCCGAGCAGCTGCTGCATGGACGCGGCGCACCTGGCCCACGTTCCGCCCGATCGCCTGGCCAAGGCGGTCGTCCTCAAGGGCAACGACGGCTACCTGATGGCCGTCATCCCGGCCAGCCACCACCTCGACATCGGGGATCTCGGCGAAGCCATCGGGGACGACCTCGTGCTGGTGAGCGAAGGCAAGCTCGGGGAGCTCTTCGCCGACTGCAAGCCGGGCGCCGTTCCCCCGGTCGGCGCGGCCTACGGCATCAAGACCTACTGGGACGAGGAGCTGGGCACGCGCGCCGAGGTGTACTTCGAGGCGGGCGACCACCAGACCCTCGTGCACATGAGCGGCGCCGATTTCGGCAAGCTCATGCGCAAGTCGGCCACGCGGCTGCCCGAGAGCTGCCACTGAAGCCGTCGCGGCCGGGACCATTCCCGGCCGGCGATCGCGGCGCGTTCAGGGCGCCAGGCGCGGCGCTGCCTGCAGCAGCTCGGCCAGTTCCCGCTTGTAGAACGACGCGCGCGCGGTCGTGCCGTGCCCCGCGGTGCTCTCGCTCGCGGGGATGAGGAGGACGCGGCCGTTCTTCACCCGCCTGATCTCGCGGTCGAGGAGTCCCAGCTCGGGGGGGTTGCGCTCGTCGTCGGCGGCGTTGATGGCGAGCACGGTCGCCTTGATCCGCTCCAGTCCCGGCGACGGGTTGTAGTCGCGCGAGGAGTCCCACTGGTAGAGCACGTCGTTCGCGTCCGCCGTGAAGGGCGCCGCGAGGCGTGCGTCCAGCAGCTTGTCGGCCTTCTCCCGCGTGGGGGCGGCCTTGTAGAGCGCCTGGTTGCCTCCGTTGGTCGCGATGCCGAAGAAGACCGAGGCGAACCTCGCGCTCTTCGGCTGCCGGGTGTAGTCGCCGTCCTTCCAGTCCGGATCGTTGCGGATGGAGTCCGTGATGAGCCGGCGCATCATCCAGTTGCGGCTCGACATCTCGGTGGGCAGGCAGGCCATCGGCACCGCGATGTCCATGAAGTCGGGGTACTTCGTCGCGAGGATCCACGTCTCCATCCCGCCCATGGAGTTGCCGATGACCAGGCGAACGCGCTTCACCTTGAGGTGCTCGGTGAGAAGGCGATGATGCCCGTCCACCATGTCCTCGTAGCTGTAGCGCGGAAACTTCGTGCGCAGGCCGTCCGAAGGCTTGGAAGACTTCCCGTGCCCGATCGCGTCGGGAATGACGATGTAGTGGCGCGAGGCGTCGAGGGGCTGGCCGGGGCCGAAGAGCTCGCCGGCGAACGCGGGGGTGAGCATGCTGGCGCCCGAACCCGCCGTCCCGTGCAGGACCAGCACCGGCTCCCCGGCCGGGTCGCCGATGGTGCGGTAATGAAGCTTCACTTCCGGCATCACTTCCCCGGTGTGGAAGCGGAAGTCGCGCGCCACCCACGAGCCTTCGCGTGGCGTGGGGTAGTCCGCCGCCACGGCAGGTAGCGCCGCCAGGACGAAGGCGAGGATCGCCGCCAGCATGGCAGGGAAGGGATGGGGTCGGGAATGTCGCGCCTCGTTCATGTCGTCTCCGGGTCGTGGGGTCGGGCGGCAGATTGTTGTGCGTATCGGCGCCGGACTCAAGCGCCGGCCTGGGACCAAAGCCCTATCCGCGGTGGGGGTTTGACCAAACGCAGCCCGGTAGCCGGGGCGGTGACGCTATCCTATGGCCTGCATACCCCCCTAAAGGAGACAGGCATGAAGTCAGGATTCATTCGCTGGGTCGCGCGCCTCGCGCTCGGCCTGCTGGTACTGGCCGGCGGCGCCTGGGCCGCCGAGCCGCTGGTGGACGTCAAGTGGGCCGTCGCCAACGTCGGCAAGCCCGGCATCGTCTTCGTCGACTTCCAGTCCGCCAAGGACTATTCCGACGGGCACATTCCCGGCGCGGTCAACACCAACTATGGCAAGGATGGCTGGCGCGTCGAGCGCAAGGAGGACAAGGTGCCCGACATGCTGCCGGCGGACCTCGGTCCGCTCGCCCAGATGATCGGCACCAAGCTCGGCATCGACAACGACACGCACGTGGTGCTCGTCCCGCAGGGCAACACCGCCCTGGACGTCGGCATGGCCACCCGCGTCTACTGGACTTTCAAGGTGCTGGGCCACGACAAGGTCTCCATCCTGAACGGCGGCATCGCCTCCTATTCCGAGGACGAGAAGGCCCCGATGGAGAAGGGCATCGTCAAGGCGGTTCCCAAGACCTTCAAGGCGAACGTCCGCAAGGAAATGCTCGTCACGATGGACGACGTGAAGAAGGCGCGGGCGGCCGGCAACATCCTGCTCGTGGACAACCGCCCCGAGGACCAGTACGTCGGCATCGCCAAGCACCCGAAATCCCCCATCAGCGGCACGATCGCCGGCGCGAAGAACCTGCCCAACCAGTGGACCACGGTGAACGGCGGCGGCGTCTTCCGCAGCAAGGCCCAGCTCGAGAAGCTCTATGCCTACGCGGGCGTGCCCACCACCGGCGAGCAGATCAATTTCTGCAACACCGGCCACTGGGCCTCCGTCGGCTGGTTCGTCTCCAGCGAGCTCGTCGGCAACAAGCAGGCCAGGATGTACGACGGCTCGATGGTCGAGTACACGATGCTCAAGGGCGAGGGCGTCGAGGCCAAGGTCAAGCTCAACTGATCGTCCGGCGCGCCACATACCCCCGGGGGGCTCTGCGGAGCCCCCTTTTCTTTGCTGCGGTTGACTCACGTCACGGTGCTCCCGGAGGCGAGTCCTAGATTGGCAGGAGGGCTCCCGGAGCACCCCTCGAGGAGGTTCGACCATGGCACACATCGTCATCATCGGCGCGGGCCTGGGCGGCATGCCCATGGCCTATGAAATGCAGGAGCAGCTTCGTCCCGGCGACAAGGTCACCGTCGTGGGCAACGGGCCGAACTACCACTTCGTGCCCTCCAACCCCTGGGTCGCGGTGCGCTGGAGGAAGCGAAGCGAGATCGAGTTCCCGGTGGCCGA
>PQAI01000299.1 GCA_003105245.1 Betaproteobacteria bacterium
GCGGCGGCAATCGCCTTCGAGGGCGGCAGGGGCTTGCCGGCCGCGGCCGCGCGGCCGCGCACGTCCTCGATGATCTGGCGCACCTGGTCGGCATCCTCGGAGCCCGGGGGCGCCGTGGCGTAGAGCCTCTCCCAGTAGCCGATCGAGGCCGCGTAATCGCCGGCGTTGAGGGCGGCCGTGCCCGCGAGCGCCAGCGCCTTGGAGTGGCGCGGGTCGATGGCGAGCGCGCGCATCACGAGCTCCGTGGGCTCCCCCGCGAGATTGCGCCCGCGCGACAGGGCGAGGGCGTCGGCGTAGTCGGCCAGCACGCTCGCGTCCTGCGGCGCGATCTTCGCGAGGTGGGCATAGGCCTCCAGCGCCTTGGGGAACTTGCCGGTGGCGGCGTAGGAGCGCGCGAGCAGGCTCCAGCCCTGCACGTCGTCGGGACGCTCCTTCATCTTCTGCTCGAGGAGCGCGACCATCTCCTCGATCTGGTGATCGCCGGGCTGGGCGGAGACGACCGCCATCACCTTGGGGTCGGTGGCCGCGGGCGTTCCCACCCACAGGTAGAGCCCCACGGTGACCACGGGCACGAGGATCGCGAAGGACGCGATCGCCGCCCAGGGCCTGCGGGCCGGTCCGGCGGGCGCCTCGGGGGCGGCGGCGAGGTCCTCCTCGGCGCGGGCGGCCAGTTCGGCGAGCGCGGCCTCGCGCGCCTCCTTCGGCAGCAGGCCGGTGGCGACGTCGTTCTCGATGTCGCGGCGCTGTCCGCGCAGGACGGCGAGGTTGGCCTCGCGCAGGGAGGGCGCCGAGCGCGGGCGCGCGCGCAGCAGGGGCACGAGCACGAACGCGAGCGCCGCCACGATCAGGAGGGCGGCGACGATCCAGAAGGTGAGCATCGGGGAGAAGGCGGGAGGGGCTGTGAAGGCGACGGCGGATTATACCGGAGGGGGAGGCGGATACCCCTTGCGAACGGTCAACCGAGGTTACAATGCCCCCGCGCGCTGCCATGGCGATATGCAATGGCAACTCGAATAACGACAAGGCGGGGAAGGGGGGCATCCGGTGCGACACCAGTCGATCCTGGAGTACGCGCGCTTTCGCTATTTCAAGGYGGCGCTCGCGCTCTCGCTCGCCGCCGGCGCGGTCTATCTCTGGCACGACCCCCCGCTCAAGCCCTACGGCGGCACCTGGCTGGGCTACGCCCTGGGCACCCTCGGGGCGCTGCTGATCCTCTGGCTCACCTGGTTCGGCGTKCGCAAGCGCCGCTACGCCTCGCGCCTAGGGACGGTCCAGGGCTGGCTCTCGGCGCACGTCTACCTCGGCACGGCGCTCCTCGTGGTGGCCACCCTGCACACGGGATTCGAGCTCGGCTGGAACGTGCACACGCTGGCCTACGTGCTCATGGTGGCCACGGTGGCGAGCGGCTTCTACGGCGTCTTCGTGTACCTGTCGGTGCCGGGGCTCATGACCGCCAACCGCGGCGACGAGACGCTGGAGGCGATGCTGCTCAAGATCGCCGACCTCGACCGCGAGATCCGCGAGAAGGCACTCTCGCTTCCCGACGCGATCCTCGGGTCGGTCAACGCCTCGCTGGACGGCACGCGCCTGGGCGGCTCCGCCTCCCTGGTCATCTCCGGCCGCGACCACGCCTGCCCCACGGCCGCCGCCCTGCGCCAGTTGCCGGAGATCGGCAGGACGCTCTCGGGCGATGCCGCAAAGCTCAACCACGAGGTGTACACGCTGCTGCTGCAGAAGAACGAGCTCCTCGGGCGCGCCCGCCGCGACCTGCGCTACAAGGCGCGGCTGGACCTCTGGCTCTACCTTCACGTGCCGCTCGCGATGGCGCTGCTGGCCGCGCTCGCGGCGCACGTGATCTCCGTCTTCCTCTACTGGTAGCGGGCGAGGGCGTCCATGAAGCTCCTCGTCATCTCGCAGAGCCGCAACCGGGCCGGCCGCACCATCCAGGTCCGCAAGGAGGTCGACGCCGACTGGGTGCGCGTCGGGCGCAACGCGGCGAGCGAGGTCCTCCTCGCCGACCCGCGCATCGCGCTGAGCCAGGGCCTCATCGTCGACCGCAACGGGCCCGTCTACACCGAGGGCGAGATGGGCACGACCACCAGCACCACGCGCAAGGCGGTGCGCTCGGTGCGCCTCAAGCCCGGCACCTCGATCGACGTCGGGCCCTACCGCCTCACCTCGATCCCCGCGCCGGCGGGCTACACCGGGGCGATCACGGTGGAGCTCGTGCGGCCGGCCGAGAGCGCGGCCCCGGAATTCCTCGCCCGGGCCCGGCGCCTCACGCTCGCCTCGCTCGGGCTGCCCAAGCGCGGGCTGGCGATCGCCCTCTTCGCCTTCGTGGCGGTGCTCTTCTTCCTCGTTCCCGCCGGGCGCGTCCTGGGGCTGCCCTGGTCGCAGCCCGAGTCCGTCGCGATGGCGAGCGACCGCTTCTGGAATCCCGGCCCGGTGATGCTGGCGCACCAGCCCGTGGGGCAGAAGTGCGAGGCCTGCCACGAGCTCGCCTTCCGGCACGTGCGCGACTCGGCGTGCCTCGAATGCCACGCGCGCATCGGCCAGCACGTCGCCCCGGAGGTGAACCCGGCGGCGCTCTTCGCCGGGACGCGCTGCGCCGAGTGCCACCGCGACCACAAGGGCGTGAAGTCCACGCACCGCGACGACGACCGCTTCTGCGTGGATTGCCACCGCGACGTGCGCAGCCGCGCCAACGGCGCGCAATCGCAGAACGTGGCCGACTTCGCGCGCGAGCACCCGGCCTTCCGCCTCTCGCTTCCCGAGGGCAAGGGCGTGCGCCGCGTGCGGCAGGGGTCGGGTCCGATCGAGGAGGCCTCGAATCTCGTCTTCCCGCACGCGGTCCACCTCGACCCGGCGGGAATCCGCCACCCCGACAAGGACAAGGTCAGGCTCGACTGCGCGGCCTGCCACCAGCCGGACGCCTCGAAGCGCGGCTTCGAGCCGGTGTCGATGGCGCGCCACTGCCAGGAATGCCACCGCCTCGAGTTCGAGCCCGCCGTCACCAGCCGCCAGGTCCCGCACGGTCGTCCGGAAGAGGCGAGAACCGTGGTGCGCGAGTTCTACGCCAACCTCGCGCTCAACGGCACGCGCGACAGCTTCGAGAAGGCCTTCGGCGTGCCGGGCGAGGGCCTGCTTCGCCGCGTGCGCGAGCCGGCGGGCGCCGAGCGGCAGGGCGCGCTCGCGATGGCCGCGAGGAAGGCGGCCTTCGTCTCCGAGGAGATCTTCGAGATCCGCCTGTGCCGCACCTGCCACGTGATCCAGCGCGACGAGGGCGACCGCGGCGTGGACTGGAACGTGGCGCAGGTGCGCGCGAGCCACGCGTGGATGCCCGCGGCGAGGTTCGACCACAAGAGCCACGCGCAGTCGAAGTGCGCCGACTGCCACGACGTGGCGAAGTCGAAGCGCAGCGCCGACGTGGCCATGCCCGCCATCGACGGCTGCCGCAAGTGCCACGGCGGCTCGCAGCCGGTCGAGGGGAAGGTGACCTCGAACTGCCTGATGTGCCACGGATTCCACGACGAGCGGCACCCGTGGGACCCGCAGTTCAAGCCGAAGGCCCCATCGCGCGTGGCCACCGGGGCGGCCGGTGCGCGCTGAGCGTCGCCTTCTCGCGGGGCTCCTGGGCTGCGTCGCGCTCGCCGCGGCGCTCGCGGGCTGCTCGGGCTCGTCCGGGAACGCGGGCTCCGGAGCCTGCGCGCCCGAATGCAACTCGCCGGCCGCCTTCCTCACCGAGGAGGACGTGCGGCGGGTGATCGCCCAGGCTGCCGGGGAGGCGCTCGCTCGTGGAGCCCCGGCCACGATTGCCGTCGTCGACCGAGTGGGCAACGTGCTGGCCGTCTTCCGCATGACCGGCGCGCGCGAGCGCTTCGACATCCTGTCGGGCCGCGGCGTGCAGGGCGGGCTCGACGGCCTGCGCGACACGCTTCCCTCGGAGGCCGCGGCCATCGCGAAGGCGATCACCGGCGCGTACCTCTCGTCGTCCGGGAACGCCTTCTCCACGCGCACGGCGAGCCAGATCGTGCAGGAGCACTTCCTGCCGGGCGAGTCGCAGGCGCCCTCGGGGCCGCTCTACGGCGTGCAGTTCTCGCAGCTCTCCTGCTCCGACGTGAACCGCAACCTCGCCCACGGCAGCGTCGGCCCGAAGCGCTCGCCGCTGGGACTGGCGGCCGACCCCGGCGGGCTTCCCCTGTACAAGGGCGGCGCCGTCGTGGGCGGCGTGGGCGTGATGGCCGACGGCACCTACGGGCTGGACCTCGTGGTCACCGACCGCGACGAGGATCTCGACGAGCTGGTCGCGGTGGCGGGCGCACGGGGGTTCGACGCGCCGGAAGACATCCGTGGCGAGCGCCTCACCGCCGACGGCAAGACCTTCCGCTACGTCGACTCGGAATCGCTCGCCTCCGATCCTTCGCGGGCGCCCGGTTTCGCGTCGCTGCCCGGCGCGCTCGTGGCGGTGCCGGGTTACGTGGACGCCTCGGTGCACGCCGGAGTGGCCTTCGGCACCGCCGCGTCGGGCTACCGCGCGGCCGCCGGCGCCTTCGCGGCCCTGGGAGCCTTCACGCTGGTGGACGCGGCCGGCGCGGAACGGTTTCCGCCTCGGGCGGGCAGCGGCAGCGGTGCCCTCGCGGCCAGCGAGGTCGCGCGAATCCTCGAGGAGGGCATCAGAGTGGCCAATCGCGCGCGCGCCCAGATCCGGCGGCCGCTGGGCTCGGCGGCGCAGGTCTCGGTGAGCGTGGTGGACACCAACGGCGACATCCTCGGCCTGCTGCGCACGGCCGACGCGCCGGTCTTCGGCACCGACGTGGCGGTGCAGAAGGCGCGCGGCGCGCTGCTCTTCTCGCATCCGCAGGCCTTCGGGATGATCTCGGGGCTTCCCGACGCCGCCTACCTCGTGCCGTCCGGCGCCACCTCGTCGATCGCGGCGTACGCGTCGGGCTTTCGCGCGTTCGTCGGCGCGGGCGGGGAGCTCGACGGGCGCACCGCGTGGTCGACGCGCGCCATCGGCAACCTGCACCGGCCCGCCTTTCCCGATGGCCTCGCGGGCACGCCGGCCGGGCCCCTTTCGAAGGGATTCGACGCGTGGAGCCCGTTCAACGTCGGCTTCCAGCTCGACCTCGTCTACAACCAGCTCGTCAAGGGCGCGCTGGGCGACACCTCGACGGGATGCGCGGGCCGCGCGGCCGCGGGTGCCCCGGCGGGCTCGCCCGACGCGGGGCTGGCGCTCGCGCGAAACGGGGTGCAGATCTTTCCGGGCGCGGTGCCCGTCTATCGCGGCGACACGCTGGTGGGCGCGGTGGGGATCTCCGGCGACGGCGTCGACCAGGACGACATGGTGGCCTTCCTCGGCCTGGCCAACGCCGCGCGGGCCCTGGGGACGGGGCTCGCGAACGCGCCCGCGGCGCGGCGCGCCGACCAGCTCGTGCCGCAGGGCGTGCGGCTGCGCTACGTGCAGTGCCCGCAGTCGCCCTTCAACGATTCCACGCAGCAGGACGCCTGTGCGGGCCTCTGAACGCCATCGTCCCGCCCCGGCGGTCGCGGCGCTCGCGGTGCTCGCGGCGCTCGCGGGGCCTGCCCGGGCGCAGGAAGGGCTGAAGCCCCCGGTGAACGAGGACCAGAAGCTGCCGCCCGAGCGCCCCGCCGACCGCGAGATCGGGCAGCGCCGGCCCGGCGACTCGAAGCCCCTGGAGTTCTTCCCGCCGCCGGCCGATCCCAGCCAGGTGCCGGGACCGCTGCCCGCCACCGCGCGGCAGGCGCTGCCCGTGCCGGATCGCTGGCGGATCATGCAGGCGCTGGGCTTCAGGTTCCCGCTCACCGATCCCTACAACCAGAACATCCTCAAGGGCGACCTGCCCATCGGCGACGATCCCTGGCTCAAGGAGCACTTCCCCGACGTCGCGCGCCGGTTGTCGCCGGACTGGTTCTTCAGCCTCGGGGTGGTRTCGGACACCCTCGTCGAGGCGCGCAGGCTGCCCRCGCCGGTGGGGGCGCAGACGACGGAACGCGCCGGCGCCTACGACGTCTTCGGGCAGGGCAGGCAGTCGACGGTGGCCGAGACCGTCGTCCTCTCCCTGGGGCTCATCAAGGGCAACACCACCTTCAAGCCGCCGGACTACGAGTTCCGCTTCGTCCCCGTCTTCAACGCGAACCGGACGCAGGTGGAGGAGGTGAGGGCGGTCCGCGCCGACCCGCGCGCGGGGACGAGCCGCACCGACAACCACGTGGGCGTGCAGGAGCTCTTCGCCGACGTGCACCTGCGAAACGTCTCCGCGCGCTACGACTTCGACTCGGTGCGCGTGGGCATCCAGCCCTTCATCTCGGACTTCCGCGGATTCCTCTTCCAGGACGTGCCCTTCGGCATCCGCTTCTTCGGCACCCGCGACAACAACCAGTGGCAGTACAACCTCGGCTGGTTCCGGCGCCTGGAGAAGGACACCAACTCGGGGCTGAACGACGTGGGCGCGCGCATGCGCAGCGACGACCTCTTCGTGGCCAACGCCTACCGCCAGGACTTCCCGGTGCCCGGCTTCACCTCGCAGGCGACCGCGATCCTGAACGTGAACCGCGAGGGCAAGGGCGCCTGGTACAACAACAACGGCTTCCTCGAGCGTCCCTCGTCCCTGGGCGACGAGCGGCCGCGCGACTACACCGTCGGCTACCTCGGCTGGAACGGCGACGGCCACTTCGGGACATGGAACCTGCAGGCCAGCCTCTACGCCGCCGTCGGCCGCGACGATCGGCACCCGCTGGCGGGCCGTTCCCAGGACATCCGTGCCGGCTTCGCCGCGGCCGAGCTCTCGCGCGACTTCAGCTGGGTGCGGCTGCGCCTGAACGCGCTCGCGGCCTCGGGGGACAAGGACCCGTTCGACGACAAGGCCACGGGCTTCGACGCGATCCTGGAGAACCCGCAGTTCGCCGGCGCCGACACGAGCTTCTGGATCCGGCAGGCCGTGCCCCTGGTCGGAGGCGGCGGGGTCGCGCTCTCGGGGCGCAACGGCGTGCTGCCCAGCCTTCGCTCCTCGAAGGACCAGGGCCAGTCGAACTTCGTGAACCCGGGGCTCCTGCTGCTGGGCGCGGGCGCGGACGCGGACCTCCTGCCCGAGCTGCGCGCGAGCGCGAACCTCTCCTACCTGCGCTTCCAGGACACGACGGTGCTGGGCGTATTGCGCGGCCAGGCGCCTCCCGACCGCGAGATCGGCTGGGACGTCTCGGCCTCGGTGCAATACCGCCCGTTCATGAGCCAGAACCTGGTCCTCAACGCCTCGGCCGCGGCGCTGCTGCCCGGCAAGGGGATGAAGCAGCTCTACGACGAGGACCGGCGCGGCCCCCAGTACTCGATCCTCGTGAACCTCCTCCTCTCCTACTGATGCCATGACGAGACGCCCGCTCCTCGCCTTCGCCGCCATCGTCCTGGCGGCGGCCGTGCACGCCGACTCGGGAAGCGAGAAGCCCGTGGCGCGCACCTATGCCGCCCAGGTCCCGGCACCCGAAAAGCAGACGGTGGCCCAGGCCGAGGCCAAGAGCGCCGGCTGCACGAGCTGCCACTCGGCGACCGATCGCCACACCATGCACCAGAACCCCGGGGTGGTGCTGGGCTGCACCGACTGCCACGGCGGGGACGCGAAGGTGGAGAAGCCCGCGGGCGCGCAGCGCCAGGACGCCGCCTATCGGGCCGCGCTGGAGCGTGCGCACGTGCTGCCGCGCTACCCGCTCGCGTGGAAGTGGCCCTCGAGCGCCAATCCCGAGGGCAGCTACACGCTCCTCAACCGCGAGGCCCCCGAGTACATC
This sequence comes from Betaproteobacteria bacterium, assembly GCA_003105245.1. Taxonomy (GTDB): domain Bacteria; phylum Pseudomonadota; class Gammaproteobacteria; order Burkholderiales; family Usitatibacteraceae; genus FEB-7. Next base: position 7,798 of record PQAI01000299.1, read on the forward strand.
CGCTTCGTGAATCCCGGCGACCTGCGCGTGGCTCGCGAGGCCTGCGGCGCGTGCCACCTCGCCATCATCCAGGCCTCCGAGCGAAGCCTCATGGCCACTTCCGCGATGCTGTGGGGCGGCGCCGCCTATAACAACGGCATCCTGCCCTTCAAGCGCTACATCCTCGGCGAGGCCTACACGCGCGAGGGCGTGGGGGCCACGCTCGTGAACCCGGTGAAGCCCACGGACTTCCTCGTGGCCAAGGGGATCCTGCCCAGCGTCACCGCGCTGCCCTCGTGGGAGACGATCCCGCCGGCCGACGTCTTYCGCGTCTTCGAGCGCGGCGGGCGCGTGATCTCCTCGCAGTTCCCCGAGATCGGGCTGCCCAACAACACGGGTGCGCTGCAAAGGCTGGACGAGCCGGGGCGCCCGGACATCCGGCAGTCCAACCGCGGCCCGGGCACGGGAAGCCGCATCGCGGTGCCGGTGATCAACATCACGAAGACGCGGCTCAACGATCCGCACCTCTGGTTCCTGGGAACCGGCGAGCAGCCGGGGGACTACCGCTCCTCGGGATGCAGCGCCTGCCACGCGGTGTACGCGAACGACCGCGACCGCTCGCACGCGGGCATCTACGCGAGGTACGGCCACACCGGGCAGACGGCGACTTCCGATCCCACCATCCCCAAGGGCGAGTCGGGGCACCCCATCCGGCACGAGTTCACGCGCGCCATCCCCTCTTCGCAGTGCATGGTCTGCCACATGCACCAGCCCAACGTGTTCGTGAACTCCTACTACGGCACGATCATGTGGGACTACGAGGCGGACGCCCCCTTCATGTGGCCGGAGAAGCAGAAGTACCCGACCCACGAGGAGGCGAGGAAGATCCTCGACCGCAACCCCGAGGAGGCGGCCATCCGCGGCAAGTGGAGCGACCCGGAGTTCCTCAAGGAAGTCTCGAGCCTCAACCCGAAGCTCAAGGACACGCAGTTCGCCGACTACCACGGGCACGGCTGGAACTTCCGCGCCGTCTTCAAGCGCGACCGCAAGGGCACGCTCCTCGACAAGGACGGCAAGCCCGTCTCCGACGACGATCCCCGGAAGTTCAAGAAGGCGGTGCACCTCACCTCCATCCACCTCGACGTGGGGTTCCACTGCGTCGACTGCCACTTCTCGCAGGACATGCACGGCAACGGGCACATCTACGGCGAGGTCGCGGCGGCCGTCGAGATCGACTGCCGCGACTGCCACGGCACGGCGACGAGCTACCCGACGCTTCGCACCTCGGGGCCGGCGGCGCGCCCCGGCGGGATGGACATGACGCTGCTTCGCACCCAGGACGGGCGCAAGCGCTTCGAGTGGCGCGAGGGCCGGCTCTTCCAGCGCTCCGCGATCTACCCCGACCTCGAGTGGGAGATGTCGCTCGTGAAGGACACGGTGACGCCGGGCAACCCGCACTACAACGAGAAGGCGGCGCGCGCCAAGCTCATGCACGCCGGGGAGTCCGGGCGCAAGGGCGAGTGGGGCCCGGGGACCAAGGACCTCGCCCACGCCGACGAGAAGATGACCTGCTTCACCTGCCACCTCTCGTGGACCACGAGCTGCGGCGGCTGCCACCTGCCCATCCAGGCCAACTGGAAGACCGAGCGCCACCACTACGAGGGCGGCGAGACGAGGAACTACGCCACCTACAACCCGCAGGTCGCGCGCGACGAGATGTTCCAGCTCGGCAAGCACGGCCCGGTGAAGGGCGGGCGCATCGCGCCCATCCGCTCCTCCTCGGCGCTCGTGCTCTCGTCGACCAACATCAACCGCGAGCGCATCTACATCCAGCAGGCGCCGGTGGCGGCGAGCGGATTTTCCTCGCAGGCCTTCGCGCCGCACTACCCGCACACGGAGAGGAAGACGGAGACCAAGGGCTGCTCCGACTGCCACGTCTCGGACCAGGGCGACAACAACGCGATCATGGCCCAGATGCTGCTGCAGGGGACCAACTTCGTGAACTTCGTGGGCTTCAACGCCTGGCTGGGCGAGGAACGCCACGTCGAGGCCGTCCAGGTCACCGAGTGGGAGGAGCCGCAGGCCGTCATCGGCAGCTACCTGCACCGCCACGCCTACCCGGACTGGTACGCCGAGCACGAGAAGCGCGGGCGAACGCTTCCCGAGGCGCACGACCACGCCTCGCGCGGGCCCGCAGGCTGCGTCGCGCTTCGCGGGGAGTATTTCTACTCGGCGGAGGGGCCCGGGGGGCTGCGCGTCTACGACGTGGCCTCCATCGCCAACAAGGGCGTCTCGCAGCGCATCGTCACCGCCCCGTATTCCCCGCTGGGGCAGGACACGCACGTGCCTTCGCCGGAAGCCACCTGCGTGGCGCTTCCCACCAACCAGCCCATCGCCCCGGAGCGCAACAAGGGCGAGTTGATGCGCGTCACCAACCAGGAGCAGCCCTTCCACCCGATCTACAACTACGCGCTGGTCACCGACGCCCGGGAGGGGCTCATCCTGGTCGACGTGAACACGCTCGCCGACGGGGAGCCGCGCAACAACTTCCTCAAGCGCGCCGCGACGTGGAACGAGGGCGGGATCCTCAAGGGCGCGCGCCACCTCGCCATCGGCGGACGCTACGTCTACGTGGCCGCGGATGCGGGCATCGTGGTGCTCGACCTCGACGACCCGCTCAAGCCCCGGCGCGTGGCGGTGGTCCCGCTCAAGGGGGCGCGGGCCTCGGCCCTGCAGTTCCGCTACCTCTTCGCCGTGGACGAGGAGGGCCTGCACGTGATCGACGTCACCGTGCCGGAGAAGGCGCGCCGCGTCGAGGGCGCGAGCGTGCGGCTGGCCGACGCCCGGCGCGTCTACGTGGCGCGCACCTACGCCTACGTCGCCGGCGGGCGCGAGGGCCTCGTCATCGTCGACGTGGAGAAGCCCGCCTCGCCGCGCGTCCTCGCGCGCTTCGACGACGGCGGCAGGCTCAACGATGCGCGCGACGTGGTGGTCGCCACGACCAACGCCTCGGCCTTCGCCTACGTGGCCGACGGCGCCAACGGGCTGAAGGTGCTGCAGCTCACCTCGCCCGAGATCCAGCCGAAGTTCTACGGCTTCAGCCCCGAGCCGAAGCCGCGCGTGATCGCGCGGCGCGAGACGCGCTCCCCGGCGCTCTCGCTGGCCAAGGGCCTCGACCGCGACCGCGGCGTCGACGAGACCGGCGGGCAGATCGCCGTCTTCGGCCGCATCGGCGCGCGGCCGTTCACCCGCGAGGAGCAGCAGAAGTTCTACCTGCGGCCCGACGGCGGCGTCTGGACCGTGAGCGACACCGGCAAGCCCGGGGACTTCCGCGACGCGCGGCCCCCGGCGAGCACGAGGAAGGCGGAGGCCCGATGAGACGACTCCTGGCGCTGGGGCTCGCGGCGGCGGCCCTCACGGCGGGCGCGGCGGAGGCGCCGCCGCTGCCCTACGAGGCGAAGGCGAAGCACGTGGGCGTGGTGAACTGCGCTTCCAGCCTGTGCCACGGCTCGATCGGCGAGTGGAAGGGCTCCAACGTCCTGCAGAACGAGTACGTCACCTGGTCGCGCGTGGACAAGCACGCGCTGCGCGCCGGCCAGGTCCTGTGGAACGAGCGCAGCCGGCGCATCGCGGCCAACCTCGGCCTCAAGCAGCCGGCCCACGAGGCGAAGATCTGCGTGGACTGCCACGGCCACAACCCGCCGGCCGAATACCGCGGCGAGCGCTTCAAGGCGTCCGATGGCATCGGTTGCGAGGCCTGCCACGGGCCGGCCGAGAACTGGATCAAGTCGCACGTCGCYCCCGGCGCCACCCACGCGGACAACGTGAGGAACGGCCTCTACCCGACGGACGACCCGGTCGCCCTCGCGCGCCTTTGCCTGTCGTGCCACTTCGGCAACAAGGACAAGTTCGTCACCCACCGCATCATGGGGGCRGGGCATCCGCGCATCAGCTTCGAGCTCGACACCTTCACCCAGACGCAGCCGCCGCACTTCGTCGTCGACGAGGACTGGCAGAAGCGCAAGGGGCGCTGGGACGGCGTGCGCGTGTGGGCCATCGGGCAGGCGCTCGCGGCCCAGGAGCAGCTCGACGTGGTGCTCGACCCGAAGCGCGGCCGCGACGGTCTCTTCCCCGAGCTCGTGGTCTTCGACTGCCACGCCTGCCACCACCCCATGTCCGACACGCGCTGGAAGCCGCGCGTGGGAAACCGGCCGGGGACGATCCGCTTCAACGACTCGAACCTGCTGATGCTGCGCCAGATCGTGCGCCGCACCTTCCCGGCGGAGTCGGGCGTGTTCGACGACCTCGTCCTGCAGCTGCACCGCGCGGTGGCGGGCGAGGGCGGGGACGCGATGGAAGCCGCGAAGCGGCTGCGGCAGGGACTCGACGCCGTGGTGCGCAAGCTCCGCGACCGCGCCTTCGACGACGCCGACCTGCGCGCGATCCTCGCGGGACTTGTCGACGACGGCATCGCCGGCGCCTACGGCGACTACGCGGGCGCCGAGCAGGCGGCCATGGCGATGGCGAGCGTGCTCAACTTCCTGGCCCGGCGCGGGGCGCTCGCCGACGTGCGCGGGGCCAACGCGGCCCTCGACCGGCTCTTCGAGACGGTACGGGACGACGAGAAGTACCGGGCCGAGCGCTTCCAGGCGGCGCTCGCCTCCCTCAAGACCTTCGTGGCGAGGTGACCGGCATGTCCTCCCAGTTCGACGAACGCACCGAATTCCGCTGGTTCAAGGTGGGCATCATCGGCTCGGGTCCCGCCGGGCTCTCGGCGGCCGCGCACGCCGCGGAGCTGGGCGTCTCGCACGTCCTGCTCGAGGCCGAGGAGCACGCCTCCAACACGATCTACAAGTACCAGAAGGGCAAGCACGTGATGGCGGAGCCGCAGATCCTGCCGCTGCGAAGCCCCATGAGCTTCACCGCCGGCAAGCGCGAGGAGATCCTCGAGCGCTGGAACGAGGAGCTGGAAAGGCTCAAGGTCAACGTCCGCTACGGCCAGGAGGTCTCGGCCATCGCCGGCGAGGACAACCGCTTCGAGGTGAAGACGCGGCAGGGGGAGGTCTTCTTCTGCCGCAAGATCGTGCTCGCAATCGGCCTGCAGGGGAACCTGCGCAAGCTCGGGGTGGAGGGCGAGGACCTCGAGGGCGTGCAGTACCAGCTCGACGACCCGAAGGAGTACGAGGACGAGACGATCGTGGTCGTCGGGGCCGGGGACGCGGCCATCGAGAACGCGCTCGCGCTGGCCGAGCAGAACCGGGTGATCCTCGTGAACCGCAACGAGGAGTTCACGCGCTGCAAGGAGGGCAACCTCACGCTCATCCTGGACGCCGTGAAGGAAGGTCGCGTCGAGGTCCGCTACGGCACGTCGGCGTTCCGCGTGGAGCGCCCGGGGGGCGAGGTGCCGCTGCGCTTCCACGTGAAGAGCCCCGACGGCCCCGATGCGATCGAGTGCCACCGCATCATCGCGCGGCTGGGCGCCGTCCCGCCGCGAAAGCTCGTCGAGAGCTTCGGCGTGAAGTTCCCGTCGGCCGATCCCAACGCGGTGCCCGCGCTCTCCGACACCTACGAGTCGAACGTGAAGGGGCTCTACGTGGTGGGCGCCCTGGGCGGCTATCCGCTCATCAAGCAGGCCATGAACCAGGGCTACGAGGTGGTGGAATCCGCCCTGGGCCGCACCGTGGAGCCCGCCGACGAGCCGCTGCTCGCGAAGAAGTTCGCCGGCTTCTCGCGCAGGAAGASCGTCTCCCAGGTCATCGACACGATCCAGGGGCAGGTGCCCCTGCTCGCCGGAATCAACCGGCTGCAGCTGCGGGAATTCATGCTGGAAAGCGAGCTCGTCACGCCGCGCGAGGGCGAGGTGCTCTTCAGCCGCAACGACTACACCAATTCCTTCTACATGGTGGTGGCGGGGGAGGTGCTGGTCGAGGGCGACGGGGGGAAGTTCTTCCCCCTCGGCGCCGGGCAGTTCTTCGGGGAGCTGGGCCTCATCTCCGGGCGCCGGCGGTCGAGCACGGTGCGCGCGGGCGCCAACTGCGTCCTGGTCGAGGCCCCGCGGCGCGCCATGCTCAAGCTCCTGGCCTCCGTGGAATCGGCCCGCAAGCTCGTCGACGAGACCTTCCTCAAGCGCGCGGTCCGGGCCTACCTGGCCCCGATGCTGCCCGAGGAGGAACTCGCCGAGCTCGTGGCGAGCGGCGTCGAGGTGCGCCGCTACGGCGGCGGCGAGACCCTCTTCCGCGAGGGCGACGCCTCCGACGGTCTCTACCTGCTGCGCCGCGGCTCGGTGATGGTGTCGCGGACGATCGCGGGCCGGGAGGTCGTGCTGTCGTACCTTTCCGCCGGCAATTACGTGGGCGAGATGGCGCTGCTCACCGACACGCCGCGCTCGGCCACCGTGCGCGCCGCCGTGACGACCGAGGCGGTTGTCCTCGACGCCGGCGCCTTCAAGCGCGTGCTGGGGCGGAACCCGAAGTGGCGCGAGGAGATGGAGGCGCGCTTCCTCGACCGCCTGCGCGTGAACGCCGCGATGGAGGCCGCTCCCGATCCCGGCAACGTCATCGCCTTCCTGCTGCAGCAGGGCGTGGGCGAGGCCACCGACGTGCTGCTCATCGACGAGTCGCTGTGCGTGCGCTGCGACAACTGCGAGAAGGCCTGCGCCGACGTGCACGACGGCACCTCGCGCCTGGACCGCGAGGCCGGGCCCACGTTCGCCGAGATCCACGTGCCGACCTCCTGCCGGCACTGCGAGCACCCGCACTGCATGAAGGACTGCCCGCCGGACGCCATCCACCGCTCGCCGAGCGGCGAGGTCTTCGTGAACGATTCCTGCATCGGCTGCGGCAACTGCGAGAGGAACTGCCCCTACGGCGTGATCCAGCTCGCGCCCGTCGACCCCGCGCGGCGGCGGCCGAGCCTGTGGTCCTGGCTCGTCCTGGGCATCGGGCCGGAGCCGGGGATGGARCCCAAGCCCAAGGGCAAGGACATCCCCAAGAAGGCCGTGAAGTGCGACATGTGCAAGGACCTGCCCGGCGGCGCCGCCTGCGTGCGCGCCTGCCCCACCGGCGCCGCCATCCGCGTGAGCCCCGACGAGTTCCTCGGCTACGCCGCCACTGCCGAAGCGTAGCGGCAGGCGGCGAAGACGGGTTAGGGCCGTGGCTGGCGGATGCGCTTCGAAATCCTGGGCTCGCAAGCGTGACCGCCGGATGGGTGCCCGGAAATTCGCGGTCCGCCAAACACGTCGGACCGCGAATTTCCACCCATCTAACGGCGACGGCGCTTCGCTACGTCGCCCTGCGGCGGTCGCGAGCCAAGGATTTCGAAGCGCATCCGCCAGCCACGGCCCCACCGGGATGCACCGTGGCGCGCCAGGCGTCGGCACGCTCCGGACAGGTGCGTCCCATCACGATGCGGCATGTCACGCCACCCGGCCCCCAACGCCATTTGCCAACGGTTCAGTGCTTGGCCTCGCCGATGAGGCGGTCGAGGTGGGGGTCGGCGCGGTGGTTGGCGGCGTTCCAGCGCATGACGAGGAACATGGTCGAGGCGACGAACACGCCGAAGATCACGATGATCGTGTTGATGTGCAGGTCGAGCTTGATCATCGTGGCGTAGAGGGCGAGCATCACGAGGATGCTGATGTTCTCGTTGAAGTTCTGCACGGCGATCGAGTGCCCGGCGGAGAGCAGCACGTGGCCGCGGTGCTGCAGGAGCGCGTTCATGGGCACGACGAAGAAGCCGGCCATGGCGCCCACGAGGACCAGCAGGAAGTAGACGAGCGGCATCCAGCTCGCGCCGATCAGCGCCATCACGAAGAAGCCCATCGCCACGCCCACGGGCAGCACCGTCACGGCGCGCTTGAGCGGGATCACGCGCGCGGCGACCACCGCGCCGATGGCGATCCCGACCGCCGAGACGCCCTGCAGGATGGCTCCCTTCGACAGGGG
>PQAI01000300.1 GCA_003105245.1 Betaproteobacteria bacterium
GGCACCGCCGTCACCGCCGCCAGCCGCGCCACCGCCTGCCGCACCGCCGCCTGCGGCTGCGCCTGCACCCGTGCCATCGGCTGCGAAAGCGGCATCGCCGGTCGCAGCAACCGCGCCGGTCGCAACAGCCACGCCGCCCGCGCCGAAGCCGCCGACCGCAACCCTCGAAAAGGCGCCTTCGCCGGCTGCCGCGACGCCCGGGCTGCTCGCCCGCGTGGAAGAAGCGAGGAAGCGATCCGCGTGGCGCTGCGCGGCGGCCCGTTGCGACAAGGCGTGGGCGGCGGCCGAGAGCTTCGTGGCGGCCAATTCCGACATGCGCATCAAGTCCGCGACGTCGACGCTCATCGACACCTACCCGCCCATCGTGATCGGCGAGATCGGCATGAAAGTGGAGAAGACGCCGATCGCGGGCGGCGAGGCGCAGATCCAGCTCACGGTCATCTGCAGGGCGGGGCGCCTGGCGCAGACCTGCCCCACCGCGCAGCTTCGCCTCTACGACGCGTTCCCGGAATACCTGAAGTCGGCGACGCCGTGAAACGAAAAGGCCAGCCCGAGGGCTGGCCTTTTTCGCTGGAACTGGTGGCGAGTCAGGGATTTGAACCCCGGACCAACGGATTATGATTCCGCTGCTCTAACCACTGAGCTAACTCGCCGGAAAGCCGTGTATTTTCCGGGATTTGCGCTTCCCGGTCAAACAGATTCCGGGCCGGTCAGACGTTGAACCGGAAATGCATCACGTCGCCGTCCTTCACGACGTACTCCTTGCCCTCCAGTCGCATCTTCCCCGCCAGCTTCGCCCCCTGCTCGCCCTTGCAGGCGATGAAGTCGTCGTAGGCGATGACCTCGGCGCGGATGAAGCCCTTCTCGAAGTCGGTGTGGATGACGCCGGCCGCCTGCGGAGCGGTGTCGCCCTTGTGGATGGTCCAGGCGCGCACCTCCTTCTCGCCGGCCGTGAAGTAGGTCTGCAGGCCCAGCAGGTCGAAGGTCGCGCGGATGAGGCGGTCGAGGCCCGGCTCGTGCATGCCCATGTCCTCGAGGAACAATTCCTTCTCCTCGCCCGAGAGGTCGGCGATCTCGCTCTCGATCTTGGCGCAGATGGCCACCACCGGCGCGCCCTCCTTCGCCGCGTAGGCCTTCACCTTCTCGAGCAGCGGGTTGTCCACGAACCCGTGTTCCTCCACGTTGGCGATGTAGAGCGCGGGCTTGGCGGTGAGGAGGAAGAGCGGCTTCAGCAGCTCCATCTCCTCCGGCGCGAGGCCCAGCGCCCGCACCGGGTGCAGGCCGTCCAGCGCCTTCTGCACCTTCTCCAGCACGGCGACGAGCTTCGCCGCCTCCTTGTCGCCGGAGCGCGATTTCTGGATGTGGCGTTCGCGCGCCTTGTCGACGGTGGCCATGTCGGCGAGCGCGAGCTCCGTGTGGATCACCTCGATGTCCGAGATGGGATCGACCCGCCCGGCCACGTGCACCACGTTGTCGTCCTCGAAGCAGCGCACGACGTTCGCGATGGCGTTGGTCTCGCGGATGTTGGCGAGAAACTGGTTGCCCAGGCCCTCGCCCTTCGAGGCCCCGGCCACGAGGCCGGCGATGTCGACGAACTCCACGATCGCGGGCAGCACCTTGAGGGGCTTCGCGATGGCGGCGATCGCCGCGAGCCTGGGGTCGGGCACCTCCACCACGCCGACGTTGGGCTCGATCGTGCAGAAGGGATAGTTCTCGGCCGCGATGCCGGCCTTGGTGAGCGCGTTGAAGAGGGTGGACTTGCCGACGTTGGGCAGGCCCACGATGCCGCATTGCAGGGTCATTTCTCGTCCTTCTTGGGTACCGGCTTTCCGGTGTCGACCGGAATCTCGATTTCAGGCTTCGGGATGGTGTGAAGCCAGGTGGTGGCATCGGTCATGCGGCCCGTGGCGATGCGCGCGAGGAGGCCCAGGCTGCGGTCGAAGGCGGGATCGATCGCTTCCCGTTCCTCGCGCCGTGCCTCGTGCAGCACGTAGTCGGCCACGATGTCCTTGTGGCCCGGGTGCCCGATGCCGATGCGAAGCCGCCAGAAGTCGCGCCTGCCCAGCACCTCGTCGATGTCGCGCAGGCCGTTGTGCCCGCCCGTGCCGCCGCCGAACTTGAGCTTCACCGTGCCCGGGGGCAGGTCCAGCTCGTCGTGGACGACCAGCATCTGCGGCGCCTCGATGCGGTGGAAGCGCAGGAAGGCGCCGACGCTGCGGCCGCTTTCGTTCATGTAGGTTGCGGGCTTGAGCAGCCAGAAATCGCGGCCGCCCTCGGTCACGCGCGCCACCCAGCCGGAGAACTTCGACTCCTTCGCCCAACGCCCGCCGCGCTCGTGCGCGATCGCATCCACCCACCAGTAGCCGGCGTTGTGGCGCGTGCGCTCGTATTCCCTGCCGGGATTGCCGAGGCCGACGATGAGGCGGATGGGTTCGCTCATGGCTGGAGCCGGGGCCCCCAAACGAAAGCGCCCGCCGGCGGCGGGCGCATCCGTGAGGCTCGCTCGAGGCGCCCCGGGCGGTCTTTACTTCTTCTCTTTCTTCTCTTCCTTGCCGCCCTTGCCGGCCTCTTTCGCCGGTTCCTCCTCCTTCACCTTCTGGGCCGTGGTCGGCACCTCGGCCGCCGACGGCGCGACCGCCGCGGCCGCCGCTTCCGCCGCCTCTTCCTCGGCCGTCATCGCGCGCGTGATCACGATCGTGGCCACGGTGATGTCGTCGCCCTTGGCGAGCGCGACCGACTCCACGCCCGGGGGAAGCTTGACGTGCGAGACGTGCATCGAGTGGCCGGCGTGCAGGTCCTTGAGGTCGACCTCGATGAACTCCGGCAGGTCCTTCGGCAGGCAGGTGATGTCGAGCTCGTTGCGCACGTGCTGCACCTGGCCGCCGGCGAGCTTCACGCCGGGCGAGATCTCGCCGTTCAGGAAGTGCAGCGGCACCTTCATGTGGATCTTGCGGTCCGCGGCCACGCGCTGGAAGTCGGCGTGCAGGATCTGCTCCTTGAACGGGTGCATCTGGTAGTCGCGCAGCAGGACCTGGGCCTTCTCCTTGCCGATCTCCATGTCGAGGATCGAGGCGTGGAAGGCCTCCATCTTGAGCTTGAAGAAGAGGTCCTTGTGGTCGAGCTGGATGGGCTGCGCGTCCTTGCCGGCGCCGTAGAGGATGCCGGGCACCTTGGACTCGCGGCGCAGGCGGCGGCTCGCACCCGTTCCCTGCAGGCTTCGCGGTTCGGCTTTGATTTCGATCTTCATGTTCACTCCAATTGTGGCAGGGGCCCGCGACCAGGCTTCCCGCCCTTCGAGGGGGAAACGGCCCCCTCACCCCGTTGCCCCGCCCCCGTCGCCGGGCGCGCAGGCGGATTCGTCACTCCACGAAGAGGGAGCTCACCGAGCTCTCCTCGCAGATCCTTCGCATCGTCTCGGCCAGCAGCTCCGAGACGCTGATCTGGCGGATCTTCTTGCAGGCCTCCGCCTCGGGCCGCAGCGGGATGGTGTCGGTCACCACCAGCTCGTCGATCACCGAGGCCTCGATGCGGCTCACCGCCGGGCCCGAGAGCACCGGGTGCGTGCAGTAGGCCACCACGCGCTCGGCGCCGTGCTCCTTCAGCGCGCGCGCGGCCTCGCAGAGCGTGTTGGCCGTGTCGACCATGTCGTCCATGATCACGCACGTGCGCCCGTCGACGTCGCCGATGATGTTCATCACCGTCGCCACGTTCGGGCGCGGGCGGCGCTTGTCGATGATCGCCAGGTCGCTCTCGAGGCGCTTGGCGATCGCGCGGGCCCGCACCACCCCGCCCACGTCGGGCGAGACCACCACCAGGTTCCGGTACCCGTGCTTCCACAGGTCGCCGAGAAGGATCGGCGTCGCGTAGATGTTGTCCACGGGGATGTCGAAGAACCCCTGTATCTGGTCCGCGTGCAGGTCCATCGTGAGCACGCGGTTCACGCCCACCGAGGTGAGCATGTTGGCCACGACCTTGGCCGAGATCGCCACCCGGGCGCTCCTCGGCCTGCGGTCCTGGCGGGCGTAGCCGAAATACGGCATCGCCGCCGTGATCCTCGCCGCGCTGGAGCGCCGCAGCGCGTCCACCATGATGAGCAGCTCCATCAGGTGGTCGTTCGTCGGCGCGCAGGTCGACTGCAGCACGAAGACGTCCTTGCCGCGGACGTTCTCCAGCAGCTCGACCATGATCTCGCCGTCGCTGAACTTCGAGACGCTCGCCTTGCCCAGCTGGACGTTGAGGTGCCGCGAAACCTTCTGCGCGAGCCTCGGGTTGGCGTTGCCCGTCATCACCATCAGGTTGTCGAAAGGCATCACCCGGACTCTCGCGTCGCTTGGCGCGCCGTTACCGGCGGCGCGTCGGAAAAGGTTGGCAGGGGAGGAAGGATTCGAACCCTCGAATGCCGGAATCAAAATCCGGTGCCTTAACCAACTTGGCGACTCCCCTCGCGCCCGCGCCCGGGACTTCCCGGCCGCGGGTGTTACCCGTCAAATGCCGCGCAGGGGGTGTTCCTCGAGGCCCCGCGCGACGAATCCCGTCATCGACCGCGGGAGCGCTTCCAGTTCCCGCTCGGCCGACGCCCGGTCCTCGAACCGGGCAAAGACGCACGCGCCGGACCCGGTGAGCCTCCCTCCGCCGTGGCCGGAAAGCCACTGGAGGTGCTCCCGGACGGTGGGGTACCGGGCTGCCACGACCTTTTCGAGATCGTTCCGGAACCGCCCCCCGACTGACTCGTGCGCCGAAAAGTCTTCCATTTTAAGGGGTTCCGTATCCCGGGTCAATTCGGGTGCCGCGAAGATATCCCCCGTGGGGACCGACACCGGGGGCACCAGGACCAGGTACCAGGCCGGGGGCAATTCGAGGGGCGCCAGGCGCTCGCCCACGCCCTCCACCCAGGCGTTGCGGCCGAAGATGAAGAAGGGGACGTCGGCGCCCAGCCTCGCCCCCAGGGCCTGCAAGGCGGGCCGGGAAAGCCCGGTGCCCCACAGGCGGTTGAGCGCCAGCAGCGTCGTCGCGGCGTCGGAACTCCCCCCGCCCACCCCACCCCCCATCGGCAAGTGCTTCTCGACCTCGATGTCGGCGCCGAGCGTCGTACCCGTCTCGGCCCGGAGCAATCGCGCCGCCCGGACCACCAGGTCCGATTCCGCCGGCACTCCGGGCAGGTCGCTCACGCGCCGGATCTCGCCATCGCGGCGCACGGCGAAGCGCAGGCGATCGGCTGCGTCGATGAGCGCGAAGGCGCTCTGCAGCAGGTGGTAGCCGTCCGGCCGCCTTCCCACCACGTGCAGGAAGAGGTTCAGCTTGGCCGGCGCGGGATAGTCGGGGCCGTCGAGTCGCATCGTCCTACCAGGGTCCCGGCCGGTACTCGTCCACCACGAGCTTCACGACGACGTCGCCCTGGGAGGCCGTGATGCGCCGCGCGAGGTCCCGGTCGCCGAGGCGCTGCGACTCGTCGATGGAGACTTCCCAGCCGCCCGGACCGCCCACCGGCCGGCCGTGCAGCCACGCGACGAGCGCCCTCTCGTCCAGGGCGGCGCCCAGGAGATCCTGCGTGAGATCGGAGAAGCTCGCGGCCGTGATGGGCTCGGCGCCGGGCCGCAGCGCCGCCAGCCCCCAGGGCCGCCGCTCGATTCGGGCGACCTCGGTGCCCACGGGCGTGGCGAGCACCCAGGTGTCGGCCTCGGGCCCGTGGCTCCAGCGGATGCGGAGGATCTCGCCGCGCCCGGATTGCGCCACCGACAGGCGCCCGCCCATCTCGAAGGCGGCCGGCAGGCCCTCCAGCGACACCGGGGCCGGCGGCACGGCGGCGCAGGCGGCCACGAGCATCGCGGCCAGCAGGGCGAGTCGGGACAAGGCGTTGCCCGGGTCGGTCCGCGCCCGCTCAGGGCTGGAACTTCTGGATCACCGCGAGCAGCGTCTCGTGGCCCGGATGCTCCACCAGGGCCGTCTTCCAGACCTTGCTCGCCTCGTCCTTGCGGCCGAGCTTCCAGAGCACCTCGCCCAGGTGCGCCGCGATCTCCGGGTCGGGCCGCGTGTCGTAGGCGAGGCGAAGGCTCTTGAGCGCGTCCTCGAGGTTCCCGCGGCGGTACTGCACCCACCCGAGGCTGTCGAGGATGAACGGGTCCTCGGGCGAGAGCTTGAGGGCCTTGGCGATGAGCTCGTAGGCCTCGTCGATGCGGTCCGTGCGGTCGGCGAGCGTGTAGCCGAGCGCGTTGTACGCGTGCGCGTAGTCGGGCTTCATCTCGATCACGCGGCGCAGGTCCGATTCCAGCACGTCGAGGCGGTCGACGCGCTCGGCGGCCATGGCGCGGTCGTAGAGCAGCTCGAAGGAATCGGGGAACTTCTCCACCGCGCGCGTGAGGACGTCGTAGGTGTCCTGCCACGCCTTGGCGTCGCGCAGCAGCTGCGCCTCGACCTGGATCATCTGGATGCGCTCGTCCTGCGTGCGCGCCTCCACGCCCTGCAGGTAGGCGCGGCCCTTCTCGAGGCCGTCGCGCTTGGCGATGAGGGAGGCGATGCGCATCTGCGCCCGCACGCGGTCGCCCGCGTCCACCTTGCCGTACCAGTCCAGCGCCTCGTCGGTGCGCTTGGCGAGCTCGGCGGCCTGCCCCAGGCCGAGGTAGACCGCGCCCGGGTCGGGATGCCCCAGCCCGAGCGCGCGCCGGAAGGAGGCCTCCGCGTCCTCGGCATCCTCCAGCTGCAGCGARAGCAGCCCGATCGCGTAGGGCACCTGCGGGTCCGACCCGCCCATCCTCTCCACGGCCTTGAACTCGCGCCTCGCCTCGGCGTTGCGGCGCGCGCCGGCGTACTCGCGGGCGAGCTGCAGGCGGACTTCCCTCGAATCCGGGTGGCGCTCGACGAAGGACTGGTAGAAGGCGATCGCCTCCGTGGGCGATTCCTTGCGCAGCACCTGGGCGTGCAGGATCGCCCCCTGCTGCCAGCCCGGCTTGAGCATGAGCACGGCCAGGGACTCGGCCTTCGCCAGCTCGTTCTGCCCGGCGATGAGCGCCGCCACGCCCACGGCGTAGCGCGCTTCCGGGAGGCCGGGGAATTCGGCCGCGAGGGCGCGCGTGGCCTCCAGGGTGGCGGCCTTGTCGGGGTACTTCCCGAAGAAGTAGGCGAGCTGGGTGAAGAGGAGCGCCTTGTCGGGGCTCGACTTCAGGAAGGCCGAGAGCGTCTCGCGCGCCTTGGCGACGTCGCCGCGGCTGGCGAGGATCGAGGCCACGAGGTCGCGCCCCAGGGTGGACTCCGGCTCCAGCTCCACCAGCAGCATCGACATCTCGAGCGCGGGCTCCATCGCCCGGGAGCGGATCGCGATCTCCACGGTGCGGCGCGCGATCTGCGGGTCGCGAAGCTCGCGCGCGAGCCGGCTCATCGTGGCCACCGCCTCGTCCGTCTCCCCCCGCTGCGCCGCGACTTCCGCGGTGAGGAACTCCGCCATCAGGGCTTCGCGGGTGGGAGGCGCGGCCGCGCCGCGTTGCGCCGCGGCCGCGGGAATGAACGCCGCCGCGGTGAGTGCCGCCGCCAGGATTGCCAGGCCCTTCGCCATCGATCGCTTCTCCCGCATGTTCGGTGTGCAGCGCCTTTCGCGCCCGTCCATCATAGAACTTTTCGGCGGACCGTCCATGGGACGGCCCGGCGGGTTGGACAGCGCCGCGGCCCGGAGGTTTTCCTCCGTGGCCTATAATCCTTCGGCAAAGGCCTTCCCTTCCCCATGCCGGAACTTCCCGAAGTCGAGACGACCCGCCTGGGTCTGGTTTCCCGCGTCGTGGGGCGGCAAATCCGCGACGTCGTGGTGCGCGAGCCGCGCCTGCGCTGGCCGGTGCCGCGCGACTTCGCTTCCCGCGTGCGCGGCGCGCGCGTCCGCGACATCCGCCGGCGCGGCAAGTATCTCCTCTTCGACCTCGGCGACGGCCACCTCCTCGTGCACCTGGGCATGTCCGGCAACCTCACGGTGGTCCCCGGCGACCGCCCCGTGCGGCGGCACGACCACGTGGACCTCGCCCTCGACAGCGGCGAGGTGGTGCGCCTGAACGACCCGCGCCGCTTCGGCGCGATGCTGTGGGTGCGCGACCCGGCGCGGCACGCCCTCCTGGACGGCCTGGGCGTGGAGCCCTTCGACGAATCCTTCGGCGGCGAGTACCTGCRCCGGGCCTCGCGCGGAAAGCGCGCGCCGGTGAAGGCCTTCCTCATGGACGCCCGCGTGGTGACCGGCATCGGCAACATCTACGCCAACGAGTCCCTCTTCGCCGCGCGCATCCACCCTTCGCGCCCCGCGGGCCGCGTCTCRCTCGAACGCTACGAGCGCCTCGCGGCCGAGGCGCGCGCCACGCTCTCGCGTGCGCTCGCCGCCGGCGGCAGCACGCTGCGCGACTTCGTCGGAAGCGACGGCGAACCCGGCCACTTCCAGCTCGAGTACGCCGTGTACGGGCGCGAGGGCGAGCCTTGCCCGGCCTGCGGGCGGGCGCTGCGCGCCACCCGCCACGCCGGTCGGGCCACGTTCTACTGCGGCGCCTGCCAGCGATGAGCCGCCCCGCCACGGCCATGGACCACCGCGCGTTCGAGCCCAGCCTCATCGACCTGAAGGAATGGCGCGAGGACATGGTCGAGGCCCTGAGGGGGCTTCGCCGCTGGGCCCTCACGCACCGGCTGAGCGACGAGCAGTCGGCCGCGCGCATCGCCCACCTCGAGCGCCGGCTCGCCTCCGATCGCCTCTCCATCGCCTTCGTCGCCGAGGTCTCGCGCGGCAAGAGCGAGCTCGTCAACGCGCTCTTCTTCGCGGACCTGGGCGTTCGCCTGCTGCCCTCCGGCGAGGGGCGCACGACGATCTGCCCGATGGAGATCCTGCACGACCCGTCGCGCCCGCCCTCCATCCGCCTGCTTCCCATCGAGACGCGCGAAAGCCCCCGCGCGCTGCGCGAGTTCATCGCCGAGTCCGCCGGCTGGAAGGAAGTCGCCCTCGACCCCGCGCGCCCCGAGAGCCTCGCGCAGGCCTTCGACGTGCTCTCCGAGACCCAGAACGTCACCGCGGGCGAGGCCCAGCACCTGGGGCTCGGCGGCGAATCCGGCGGCCGCGTCGAGATCCCGCGCTGGCGCTACGCCATCGTGAACTTCCCGCACCCGCTGCTCGCGATGGGCCTCACGATCCTCGACACGCCGGGGCTCGACGCCCTGCGAAACGAGCCCGAGCTCACGATGCACCGGCTGCAGGAGGCCGACGCGGTCGTCTTCATGCTCTCCGTGGACTCCGGCGTCACCGACACCGACCTCGCGCTCTGGCGCGAGCACATCGAGCCCATCGAGGGGCTGGGCCACACGCGCTACGTGGTGCTCAACAAGATCGACGGCCTGCGCGACGGGACGAAGCCCGAGGGCGAGGTCCTCTCCGAGATCGACCGGCAGGTGCGCCGGACGGCGGAGACGCTCGACGTCGACCCGACGCAGGTCTTTCCGCTGTCGGCGCGGCAGGGGCTGGCCGCGCGCATCGCGGGCGACGGCGACACGCTGGCCAAGAGCCGCGTCTACCGGCTGGAGCAGGCGCTCGCGCGCGGGCTCGTCCACGCGCGCCGGCAGGACCACGCCACCTCCATCCGCGCGGAGGTGCGCTCCCTCCTCGCCGAGTCCTTCGCCCTCCTCGAGAGCCGCCGCAGCTTCGTGGAGGAGCAGGTGGCCGAGCTGGGCCAGCTGCAGGGCAAGAACCAGAAGCTCGTCGACTCGCTCGGGCGCAAGGCGGCCGACGAGCGATCCCGAATCGAGGAGGCGCGCACGGCGCTCGCGGGCCTGCGCGCGGTGCACAACCGCCACGCCGAGGAGCTCGCGATGCTGCTCGACCCGGCCACCGCCCGCGAGGCCGGGCTGCGCGCGCGCGCCGCGGTGCTCTCGACCAGCTTCAGCGCCGGCATCGGCCAGTCCGTCGACGCCTACTTCCGCGAGGTGCGCGGCCGCATCACTCGCGCCGTCGAGGTGATCGGCGAGGTGAAGGCGATGATGGCCACGGTGAACCGCCGCTTCGCCGACTCCTGGGGGCTCTCGCCCGTCGAGCTGGCCCCCTTCTCCACCGACCGCTTCCCGCTGGAGCTCGACCGCCTCGAGGAGCACTGTTCGCGCGACTTCCGCAGCGCCACGAGCCTGCTCACGCGTGGCCGCCGGGCGCTCGCCGCCCTCTTCTTCGATACCGTCGCCACGCAGGTGATCCACGTCTTCGAGATCGCCGACCGCGAGGTGCGCACGTGGATGAACTCCTTCATCAGGCCGCTCGAGGCGCAGGTGAGCGCGTTCCAGGAGCAGGCCAACAGCCGCATCGAGGGCATGGCGAGGATCCGGGACGCCGAGTCGGGCCTCGTCGGGCGCATCGACGACCTGCAGGCGTTCCTGCGCGAGAGCGAGGAGCGCGCGAAGGAGTGGGAGTCGCACGACGCGCGCTTCGCGAGGCTCCTCGACATCGAGGGCCCGGGCGTGGTCGCGCCCGCCCGCTAGGCCGCGGGCTTCCTCGCGACGCCGGCGGCCAGGAGCCGCTCGTACTTCGCGCGCAGCTCCTCCTGCGATTCCTTCCACTCCGGATCGAGCGGGATGCAGTCCACGGGGCACACCTCGCGGCACTGCGGCGCGTCGAAGTGGCCGACGCACTCGGTGCACTTCGCGGGGTCGATCACGTAGATCTCCGGCCCCGGCGAGATGGCGCCGTTGGGACACTCCGGCTCGCAGACGTCGCAGTTGATGCACGCGTCCGTGATCATCAGCGCCATGGTGGCTCCTCAGTCGTCGGCGGCGCCGCGCCCGATCTTCTCCGCGATGCGCTTCGCCGTGACCGGGTGGACGAAGGCCGCGATGTCGCCGCCCAGCACCGCGATCTCGCGCACGATCGTGGCCGAGAGGAAGAGGTAGCGGTCCGACGGCGTGAGGAAGAGCGTCTCCACGCCGGGGGCGAGCGTGCGGTTCATGCCCGCGAGCTGGAACTCGTACTCGAAGTCGGACACGGCGCGGAGCCCGCGCAGGATCACGCCCGCCTGGTGCTCGCGCACGAACTCCGAGAGCAGGCCCGCGAACCCGAGCACCTTCACGTTCGGGTAGGTCGACAGCACCTCCTTCGCGATGCCCACGCGCTCCTCGAGCGAGAAGAAGGGGCGCTTGGCCTGGCTGTGGGCCACGGCGACGATCACCTCGTCGAAGAGCCGCGAGGCGCGCTGGACGAGGTCCTCGTGCCCGTTGGTGATCGGATCGAAGGTGCCAGGGTAGACGGCGCGCTTGTTGGTCATGGGTCGCTTTCCTGTGGGGGCTTCCCGCCGGCAGGGCCGGCGAACTCGTAGAGGGCGAACTTCACCGCGCCGGCGGCGCCTTCGCGCAACCTGCGCCAGGCGAAAGACGGCGGCTCGGCGCTCGCGGGCGCCTCGACGTAGACGCGCGCCCCGGGGTTGAGCCGCCCCTCCAGCGCGGCCATCGCCGGCGCGGCGAGGCCCGAGGCGTAGGGCGGGTCCACGAAGGCCACATCGTAGCGCTCGCCGGGCAGGGCGAGCCATGCGAGCGCGTCCGCGTTCACCACCTCGAGGCCGTCGCCGGGCTCCAGCTCGGCGGCGGTCCGGCGAAGCTGCTCGCAGACCCGGCGGTCGCGCTCCACCAGGACGACGCGGGCGGCGCCGCGGGAACGCGCCTCGAAGCCCAGGGCGCCGCTGCCGGCGAAGAGGTCCACGCACGCGAGCCCGGTCAGGCGCTGGCCGAGCCAGTTGAAGAGGGTCTCGCGGACGCGGTCGGGGGTGGGGCGAAGGCCGGCCGCGTCGGGGAAGCGCACGATCCGGCTTCGCCACAGGCCGCCCACGATGCGCAGGCGGTTGGCCCCGGCGCCGGTACGGCCCGGCTTCGTCTCGCTCGGGATGCGGCGCGCGGCGGTCATCGCGGGCGATGATACCGTAAAATATTCGCGACTCTTCCCCTCGCGGCGCACCGGGCCGCAACCCATGTTCTCCCTCGGATCCAAGAAACCGGACGACGGCGCCGCGTCCGACTGGAAGTCCCGCCTCAAGCGCGGCCTCTCCCTCACGGGCGAGCGCCTGAAGAAGGTCGCGGGCGTCTTCCGCGCCCACCCGAAGATCGACGAGGCGCTCTACGAGGCACTGGAGTCCCAGCTGCTGGCCGCCGACGTGGGCGTGCAGGCGACCACCCACCTGATCGACAGCCTGCGCAAGAGCGCGCGCGACAAGCGGCTGGAGGACGGCGCGCAGCTCGAGGCGGAGCTCAAGGCCGCCATCGGCGCCCTTCTCGCCCCGCTGGAGAAGCCCCTCCCGGCCGAGTGGCCCAGGCCCTTCGTGATCCTGCTGGCCGGGGTGAACGGCGCCGGCAAGACCACCACCATCGGCAAGCTCACGCGCCTCTTCCAGTCGCAGGGACGGACCGTCCTTCTCGCCGCCGGCGACACCTTCCGCGCCGCCGCCCGCGAGCAGCTGCAGTCCTGGGGCGAGCGCCACGGCGTCACCGTCGTCTCGCAGCACGGGGGCGACTCCGCCGCCGTAATCTTCGACGCCATCCAGTCGGCTCGCGCCAAGGGCATCGACGTGGTGCTCGCCGACACGGCCGGGCGCCTGCCGACGCAGGCGAACCTGATGGAGGAGATCCGCAAGGTGAAGCGCGTCATCGCCAAGGCCGACGCCTCGGCGCCGCACGAGACCTGGCTCGTGCTCGACGCGAACACGGGGCAGAACGCCGTGGCCCAGGTGAAGGCCTTCGACGCCGCGCTCGCCCTCACGGGGCTCATCGTCACCAAGCTCGACGGCACCGCCAAGGGGGGCGCGCTCGCCGCCATCGCGCGCGAGCATCCCGTGCCCATCCGCTTCATCGGCATCGGCGAGAAGCCCGACGACCTGCGCCCCTTCGCGGCCACCGACTTCGTGGACGCCCTGTTCGAATGATCCAGTTCTCCGCCGTCGCCAAGCGCTACCCCGGAGGGCACGAGGCGATCCGCGACGTGAGCTTCGAGGTGGCCGCGGGCGAGATGGTCGTCGTCACCGGCCATTCCGGCGCGGGAAAATCCACGCTCCTCAAGCTCGCCTCGGGAATCGAGCGCGCCACCCGCGGCAGCGTCGTGGTGAACGGGCAGAACCTCTCCTCGCTCGGCGAGACGGCGCTGGCCGTCCTGCGCCGCAACATCGGCTTCGTCTTCCAGGACCACAAGCTGCTCTTCGACCGGCCCGCGTGGGAGAACGTCGCCCTGCCGCTTCGCATCGCCGGGACGGGGGCCGGGGAGACGGGAAAGCGCACGCGCGCGGCGCTCGACAAGGTGGGGCTCCTCGCCAAGGAGAAGGCGATGCCCATCACGCTTTCCGGCGGCGAGCAGCAGCGCCTGTGCATCGCGCGCGCCATCGTGAACCGGCCCGCGATCCTGGTGGCCGACGAGCCCACGGGCAACCTCGACGCCGGGTCCTCGCGCGCGATCCTGGACCTCTTCCTCTCCTTCAACCGCGTGGGCGTGACGGTGCTCCTGTCGACCCACGACGAGTCCTCGCTCGCCCAGCTGGGCGGGCGCCGGCTCGCGATCGCCGACGGCCGCCTCGCGCCATGAGCGCCTGGCTTCGCGTGCACCGACTCGCCCTGGCCGACGCCGCGCGCCGGCTGGCGGCCCAGCCCCTGGCGAGCGTGCTGTCGATCGCCGTCATCGCGCTGGCGGTGGCCCTTCCCGTGCTCGCTTCCGCCTTCGTGCAAAGCGTGGCCCGCGCCACGGCCGTCCTGGACACCGATCCGCACGTGAACGTGTTCCTCGCCCTCGATGCCACCGACGAGGATGTCCGTCGCGTCGAGGCGGCACTCAAGGCCCACCCGGAGACGGCCTCGGTGCGCTTCGTGCCACGCGCCAAGG
The DNA here is from genome assembly GCA_003105245.1 of Betaproteobacteria bacterium. Taxonomy (GTDB): domain Bacteria; phylum Pseudomonadota; class Gammaproteobacteria; order Burkholderiales; family Usitatibacteraceae; genus FEB-7. The sequence continues at coordinate 13,841 of PQAI01000300.1, forward strand.
CCCTGGAGGAGCTCAAGGCCACCACGCACCTGGCGGAGCTTCTCGCCAACCTGGACCGCAATCCCCTGCCACACGCCTTCTCCGTGCGCACCCGCTCCAGCCAGGCGGCCCGCCTCGCCGCCGCCCGCGCCGACTGGACGAAGCTGCCGAAGGTCGACCAGGTGTCGGCCGAGTTCGAATGGGCCGAGAAGATCTCGCGCTGGACGAGCTTCGCCCACCGGGCCCTGGCCGGACTGGCCCTCGTGCTGGCCGCGGCCGTGCTCTTCATCGTRGGCCACCTGATCCGGTTGCAGGTGCTCACCCGGAAGGAGGAGATCGAGGTGAGCCAGCTCATCGGCGCCACGGCGGCCGACGTGCGCCGCCCCTTCCTCTACCACGGGCTGCTGCAGGGCYTGGCYGCGGGACTGGCCGCCGTGGGCCTCGCGGCCCTCGTCATTGCCTGGCTGAATGCCGAGCTGTCAGCGCTTACTTCGTCGTATGCCTATGAAATAAAACTTGTTTTCATGGACTACGAGGCGATGGCCGGGGTCATCCTGGCGGTCGGCGCCCTGGGCGTCACGGGAGCCTGGGTCTCGGTGTCCCGGGAGCTGAAGCGGTTCTCGGTGGCGGGCTGAAGGGAACCTGGACGGCTCCTTAGCACTCCAATCGCGCGAGTGCTAAAATTCGCCCCGGAGGATTGCCCGATGACGACTGCGATGCTGCCCGCCCTTTCACCCGTTTCCAGCCTGGAGAGCTACATCCAGGCCGTGAACGCGATCCCGCTGCTCAGCGTGGAGCGCGAGGTGGAGCTCGGACGGCGCCTTCGCGAGAAGGAAGACCTCTCGGCCGCCCGCGACCTGGTGCTTTCCCACCTCCGGCTCGTGGTGGCGGTGGCCCGCAATTACATGGGCTACGGCCTGCCGCAGGCCGACCTGATCCAGGAAGGCAACGTCGGCCTCATGAAGGCGGTGCGCCGCTTCGACCCGGGCCGCGGGGTGCGCCTGGCCTCCTTCGCGATCCACTGGATCAAGGCCGAGATCCACGAGTACATCCTGCGCAACTGGCGGCTGGTGAAGGTCGCCACGACCAAGGCGCAGAGGAAGCTCTTCTTCAACCTGCGCAGCCTCAAGGCCTCGTCCAACACGCTATCGCCGGCGGAGGTGACCACCATCGCCCGGACGCTCGACGTGAAGGAAAGCGACGTGGTGGAGATGGAGAAGCGTCTCCAGGGCCACGACATCACGATAGATCCCGTGCCCGAGGACGGCGAGGACCGCCCCGGCCCCATCGCCTTCCTGGCGGACGCCTCCGAGGGCCCCGCCGAGATCGTCGAGCGCGAGCAGGTCGAGAGCCTCGAGTCCGAGGGGCTGGCCCGCGCGCTCGCCTCTCTCGACGAGCGCAGCCGCCGCATCATCCAGGCGCGCTGGCTCTCCGAGGGCGACGCCAGGACGCTGCACGAGCTCGCCGACGAGTTCGGCGTGTCCGCCGAGCGCATCCGCCAGATCGAGGCCAAGGCGCTGCAGAAGATGAAGGGCCACCTCGCCGCCCTTCGCTGAGCCATCCCGGATCGAAATGGGGACGGGTCCTGGACCCGTCCCCTTTCATTTGAGGGTCAGGAATTGAGCAGGATCTTCAGGTCCGCCGCGATCTTGTCGCCCGGCGTCCCGTAGGCGAGCATCAGGCGAAGCCGCCCCTGGGTGTCGAACACGAGCGACTGGGCCGAATGGTCGACCGTGTAGGACTCCGGCGTCTTGCCCGGCCGCTCGGCGGCGTAGATCTTGAAGTCCTTGGTGACCTTGGCGGTCGCGGCCGCGTCCCCGTAGAGCCCCAGGAAAGTGGGATTGAAGGCCGGCACGTAGTTGCGCAGCAGCTCGGGCGTGTCGCGCTTCGGGTCCACCGTCACGAACAGCACCTGCACGCGGGAACCGTCGGGCCCCAGGATCTGCACGGCCCGCGCCATGTCCGAGAGCGTCGTGGGGCACACGTCCGGGCAGTGCGTGTAGCCGAAGAAGAGCGTGACCACCTTGCCGCGGAAGTCGGCGAGGCTGCGCTCCTTGCCGTTGTGGTCCGTGAGGCGGAAGTCGGGGCCCAGGTCGGAGCCCGTGATGTCCACGCCGTTGAAGGTCTCCCTCGTCCCCGGAAGGAGCTTGTCGCAGCCCGCCGCGGCGAGCGAGGCGAGCGCCAGCGCGAGGAGCCCGCGGCGGTCCATCGTCACGCGAGGAGCTGCAGGTAGTGGTCCACCATGAGCGCCGCGAAGAGCAGCGCCAGGTAGAAGATGGAGTAGCGGAACGTGCGCTTGGCGAGCGAGTCCGTGTAGGCCACCCAGATCGCCACCGCGTAGACGAGGAAGACCGCGTCCAGCACGAGGGCGCCGCCCAGATAGAAGGCTCCCGCCATCCCCGTCGCGAACGGCAGCAGCGTCGTGGCCACGAGGATGAGCGTGTAGAGCATCAGGTGCAGGCGCGTGTACGCCTCGCCGTGGGTCACGGGCAGCATCGGGATGCCGGCCCGCTCGTACTCGCGCCGCCGGTAGAGCGCGAGCGCCCAGAAGTGCGGGGGCGTCCACGCGAAGATGATGAGGAAGAGGAGCAGCGGCTGATAGGGCACGTCGCCCGTGATGGCCGCCCATCCCAGCACCGGCGGCATCGCCCCCGAGGCGCCGCCGATCACGATGTTCTGCGGCGTGGCGGGCTTGAGGATCACCGTGTAGACGATCGCGTAGCCCACGAAGGTGGCGAGCGTGAGCCACATGGTGAGCGGGTTCACCGCGTGCCACAGGATCGCGAGCCCCAGCCCGCCGACCGCGCCCGACATGAGCAGGATCTGCGTCGTCGTGATCGAGCCCATCACGGTGGGCCGGCCGCGCGTGCGGGCCATCACCGCGTCGAACTTCTGCTCCACCAGGCAATTGAACGCGGCGGCCGCACCCGCCACCAGCGCGATGCCCACCGTGCCGTAGACCATGGGGACCACCGGAGGCAGGCCCGGCGCGGCGAGCAGCATCCCGATCACCGCCGTGAAGACGATGAGGGAGACCACCCGCGGCTTGGTCAGGTGCCAGAACTGCCCGAGCACGCCGACCGCGCCCTGTATCGCTTGTGCCGTCATTCCACGAACCCCTGGTCCCTGCTTTCCTGTCTATGCATTTCCCGCCCGGCGCCCTGCCGAAGCGGGTCGGGAATTATACCTTTCCCGGGCCGTCCCGAGCCGCCTTCCGGCACGGGATCGCCCCCTCATCCCACCCGGGAAGCCTTGAGCAGCCGCTCGATGTCCTTGAGCATGCGGCGGGGATCGGCGTCGAGCGGGAAACGCATCATCGCGTTGCCCATCGGGTCGACCAGGTAGTAGTTCGCGCGGTCGTTGAGGGGCGCCAGCGGGAGCGTCATCCCCGGCGGCGGCGTGATCGCCACCGTGCCCTCGAAGGCGGCCAGCGCCTCCGGGGCGAGGGGAACCGTGTCGTCGGCCACGAACACGCGCTCCAGGCGCCCGGCGTTGCGCCCGAGCATGAGCCGCACCTGCCGCATCATCGTGAGCTTCGCCGCGCACGAGGCCGGGCAGGCGCCGGAATCGGAGGCCACGAGCACCCACTTGCCGCGCAGCTGGGTGAAGGCGAACTCGCCCCCGCCCCAGCGGCGCAGCGATGCCGTGGTGACCGGCTGCGGGGGGCGGATCAGCTCGCCGTAGTTGGAGGTCGCCTCCGGCCGGAAGAAATGGAAGGCCAGGAACGAGGCGACGATCGGCGCGGCGAAGAGCGCGATGATCGCGACGAGCTTCAGGCGGGCGCGGGCGATCACGGCTTCGTCCGGTGCAGGTTGAGGCCCACCCAGAGGGCGACGACCGTCGCCGCCAGCGAGAACCAGGTGAGGGCGTACTCCTGGTGCTTGGCCACGCCCGTGTCCGGCTTCTCCTCCACGGCCGCCAGGCCCGGCGCCGGCGGCGAGGCCAGCACCACGACGGGCAGCACCTCGCGTCCGGCCCGGGCCGCGTAGCGCTCGATCGAGAGGTTCTGCCAGACGCTCCCCGTGACCGTGTCGGCCGAGAGTTCCACGAACCGGCGCGGCGGCAGGATGGCCAGCCCCTCGATCGCCTGCTCGCCCGCGGGAACCGGCACCTCGGGCGGCGACGGATAGGCGGCCGTGCGCGCGACCCAGCCGCGGTTGACGAGGGCCACGGGACCGCCGGCGACCAGCTCGAGCGGCGCGATCACGTGGAAGCCCGCGCGGCCGCCCTGGATGCGGTTGTCGACGAAGAACTGGGCGCCGGGCACGAAGGTGCCGCGAAGCCGCACGCGCCGGAAGAGGATCTCCTGGGCGGAGCGCACGCGGCCGGCGATCGCGAGCGGCGCCTCGACGGCGCGCGTCTCCAGGAGCGACTGCAGGGCGGCCTTCTCCCCTGCGCGGCCGGCCTGCCAGTTCCCCAGCCACACGGTGAGCGCGACCATGGCGAGCGCCGCCACGGTGGGCACCGGCCGCGGGGAGAAGTCGAAGCGGCCGATCCTCACCGCGGCCGGCCCCCGCCCGCGGCGTAGAATGGGCGCTCGCGGGCCCCTCCCGCGGCCTGTCCCGCCATGAAGATCGTCGTCATCCTGCTCCTGCTGGCCGTCATCGCGAGCCTTTTCTCGGGTCTCTTCTTCGTCTACAAGGACAAGGGGGAGTCGAACCGGGCCGTGATCTCGCTCACGATACGCATCGTGCTCTCGCTCCTGGTGTTCCTGATCCTCATCGGATCGTACTTCTTCGGCCTGGTGCCCGGCGGGCGCCTGTAGCCCGCGGTGTCAGACACGGTGCCGGACACCGACAAAAAAGCCGCACCGAGGTGCGGCTTTTTCGATTTCGCGGGCCCCGGGGCCCCGTCCGCCGCCTACACCCAGTAGACGAAGACGAAGAGCAGCAGCCAGACCACGTCCACGAAGTGCCAGTACCAGGCCACCGCCTCGAAGGCGAAGTGGTGCTCGGGCGTGAAGTGGCCCTTGATCGAGCGAATCAGGATCACGGTGAGCATCACCGCGCCCAGGGTCACGTGGAAGCCGTGGAAGCCCGTGAGCATGAAGAAGGTCGAGCCGAAGACGCCCGAGGTGAGCTTCAGGTTCAGGTCCGAGTAGGCGTGGACGTACTCGTAGATCTGGAACCCGAGGAAGGTGAAGCCCAGGGCGACGGTGGCGAGGAGCCCCAGGATCAGCCCCTTGCGGTTGCCCATCTTGAGCGCCCAGTGCGCGTAGGTCACCGTCACGCCCGAGGAGAGCAGCAGGAAGGTGTTGAGCGCCGGGATGCCCCAGGCGTGCATCGCGGTGAACTGCGGCGCCTGGTAGGGGCCGGCCGAGGGCCACTGGCTGCGGAACTCCGGCCACAGCAGCTTGTTGTCGGCGTCGCCGAGCCACGGCAGCGAGTACACGCGCGCGTAGAAGAGCGCGCCGAAGAACGCCGCGAAGAACATCACTTCCGAGAAGATGAACCAGCTCATGCTCCAGCGGAAGGACATGTCCACCTGCTTGTTGAACAGCCCGCCCTCGCTCTCGCGGATCACGGTGCCGAACCAGCCGAAGAGCATGTAGACGAGCACCGCCGCGCCGGCCAGGAAGATCCAGCCCCCGCCCCCCACGCTGTTCATGAGCATCACGCCGCCGATGGCCATCAGCAGCAGCGCCGAGGAGCCCACGATGGGCCAGTGGGAAGGAGGTGCGAAGTAGTAGCCGCCAGGTTGTGCGTTGCCCACGTTATGACTCCCTTGGAATGCCTGGTTCGAATCCGGTCCGTCGCCTAGCGCGTGACGAGCTTCACGATCCCGAAGATCGCGAGCACGAAGACGAGCGCCGACACGAGGCCCGCGGCGATCACCGCCTGCGGGGTGAGGCTCTTCGCGTCCTTGTCGTACTCCGACCTCTTCCTCACGCCGAAGAAGCTCCAGAAGACCGCCTTGAAGGCCTCCATCACGACGCGCCCCCCGGCAGCTCGAGGAAGGTGTAGGAGAGCGAGATGGTCGTCAGGTCCTTCGGCGCCCTGGGGCTCACGAGGAACACGACGGGCATGACCCTCTCCTCGCCCGCCCCGATGGTCTGGTTGGAGAAGCAGAAGCAGGCCTGCTTCTCGATGTACTTGCCGGCCTCCGACGGCGCCGTGCTCATCACCGCCTGCGCGGTCACGGGCCGCCCCAGCGTGTTGACGACGCGGTAGTTCACGGTCACGAGCTGGCCGGGGTGCAGCTTCACCTCGCGCTCGAGCGCCTCGAACCTCCAGGGCAGCTTGCCGCTCGAGGCGACGAGCTCCACCGTCACGGAACGGCTCGCGTCCACCTGCGTGTTCGCCGCGCCGACGGCGCGCGTCTGCGTGATCCCCAGCGACTCGCAGATCTGCCGGTACATCGGCACCATCGCGAAGCCGAAGCCCAGCATCGCCACGCAGATGACCAGGAGCTTGGTCATCGTCTCGCGGTTGCGGGCGGCGAGGGCGGCGTCCATCAGCGGGCGAACTTGAGGACGAAGGTGGCGTAGATGCCCACGACCATCGCGGCCAGCACGACGGCCGAGACCACGGCTCGCCGCTTCTGCTCCGGGGTGGGCTTGTGGCCTTCGGCCATGGCGGGGCTCGCGCTCACTTGACGACCGGGGCCGTCTCGAAGCTGTGGTAGGGCGCCGGGCTGGGCAGGTGCGTCCACTCGAGGGTGTCCGCGCCCTCCCAGGGGTTGTCGGCGGCCTTGCGCGACGAGCGGATGCACTCGATCACGTTGTAGAGGAACAGCAGCTGCGAGAAGCCGAAGATGAAGGCGCCGATCGACGACCACATGTTCCACTCGGCGAACTGCAGCGCGTAGTCGGGGATGCGTCGCGGCATGCCGGCGAGCCCGAGGAAGTGCTGCGGGAAGAAGGCGATGTTGAAGCCGATCACCGARAGCCAGAAGTGSAGCTTGCCCAGSGACTCGTTGTACATCTTGCCGGTGAACTTSGGCAGCCAGAAGTAGGCGCCGGCGAASAGCGAGAAGAGCGCGCCCGAGACCAGCACGTAGTGGAAGTGGGCCACCACGTAGTAGGTGTTGTGGATCGTGATGTCCACCGGCGTGATCGCGAGCACCAGGCCGGAGAAGCCGCCGATCGTGAACAGGCAGATGAAGCCGATCGAGAAGAGCATCGGCGTCTCGAAGGTCATCGAGCCCTGCCACATGGTCGCGATCCAGTTGAAGACCTTCACGCCCGTCGGCACCGCGATCAGCATCGTSGCGTACATGAAGAAGAGGTTGCCGGCGGCGGGCATGCCCACCGTGAACATGTGGTGGCCCCACACGATGAACGACAGGATCGCGATGGAAGCGGTGGCGTACACCATCGAGGCGTAGCCGAAGAGGGGCTTGCGGGCGAAGGCCGGGATGATGGCGGAGACCACGCCGAAGGCCGGCAGGATCATGATGTACACCTCCGGGTGCCCGAAGAACCAGAAGATGTGCATGAACATCGTCGGGTCGCCGCCGCCGGCCGCGTTGAAGAACGAGGTGCCGAAGTGGCGGTCGGTGAGGAGCATCGTGACCGCGCCCGCCAGCACCGGCATCACCGCGATGAGGAGATAGGCGGTGATGAGCCAGGTCCACACGAAGAGGGGCATCTTCATGAGCGTCATGCCCGGCGCGCGCAGGTTGAGGATCGTGGTGATGATGTTGATCGAGCCCATGATCGACGAGGCGCCCAGGATGTGCACCGCGAGGATCGTCATGTCGATCGAGATGCCCTGCTGGATGATGAGCGGGGGGTAGAGCGTCCAGCCCGAGGCGGCGGCGCCGCCCGGCACGAAGAACGAGGCCACGAGCAGGATCGCGGCGGGCACCACGAGCCAGAAGCTCCAGTTGTTCATGCGCGGGAAGGCCATGTCGGCCGCGCCGATCTGCATCGGGATGAGCCAGTTGGCGAAGCCCACCCACGCCGGCATGATCGCGCCGAACACCATCACCAGGCCGTGGACCGTGGTGAGCGAGTTGAAGAACTCGGGGTTCAGGAACTGCAGCCCCGGCTGGAAGAGCTCGGCGCGGATGAGGAGCGCCATCACGCCGCCCATGAAGAACATGGAGAGCGCGAACCAGAGGTAGAGCGTTCCGATGTCCTTGTGGTTGGTCGTGAACAGCCAGCGCTTGAGCCCGGTGGGATGGGCGTGGGCGTGGTCGTCGTGATGGGTGTCGTGGGCGGGGGAGGCTGCGCTCATGTCGGTACTCCGCTTTCTCGTATCCGGGTTTCGGGGGCTACTTGCGGGCTGCCTTGACCTCGGCGGGCTGGATCGCCTCGCCGGTCTTGTTGCCCCAGGAATTGCGCGTGTAGGTGATCACGCCCGCGAGCTCGCTGTCGGAGAGCCGCGCGAAGGAGGCCATCGCCGTGCCCTGCTTGCCGTGCAGGACCAGCGCGAGCTGGGCGGCCTTCGGGCCGTTGACCACCTTGGAGCCGTCGAGCGCCGGGAAGGCGGGCGGCATGCCCTTGCCGGTGGGCTGGTGGCAGGCCACGCAGTTGGCCGCGTAGACCTTCTCGCCGGCGGCCTTGAGCTCGTCGAGCGTCCACTTCTTGTTGGGGTCCTCGGCGGCCGTGGTCGCGACTGCGCCGGTCGAAGAAGATCCCGGCGCGGCCGCGGCGACCTGCGCCGGTGCGGCGGCCTGCGGCGACTTCGCCTTCTGCTCCTTCACCCACGCGGCGTACTCCTCGGGGGCCTTGGCCACCACGACGATGGGCATGTAGCCGTGCTCCTTGCCGCAGATCTGGCTGCACTGGCCGCGGTAGGTGCCGGGCTTGTCGGCCTTGAACCAGGTGTCCTTCACGAAGCCGGGGATGCCGTACTGGTTGATGCCCAGCTGCGGCACGTACCAGCCGTGGATCACGTCGTTGGAGGTGATGAGCAGGCGCACCTTCTTGCCGGCGGGCACCACCATGGGCTTGTCGACCTCCAGCAGGTAGTCGGGATTCTTCTTCTCGCCCTTCTTCTCCCACTCCTCGATCTGCGAGCGCGGCGTGGCGAGCAGCGAGTTGAACTTCACGCCGTCCTGCAGGTAGTCGTATTCCCACGCCCACTGGAAGGCGGTCACCTTGATGGTGAGGTCGGGGTTGGACGCGTCCTTCATGTCGAGGACCGTCTTGGTGGCCGGGTAGGCCATGCCGACCAGGATGAGGAACGGGATGATCGTCCAGATCACCTCGACCGTCGTGTTCTCGTGGAAGTGGGCGGCCTTGGCGCCCAGGCTCTTCCGGTGCTTGAGGATGGAGTAGAACATCGCCCCGAACACCAGGAAGAAGATCACGATGCAGACCCACATGATGGCCCAGTGCAGGTCGTAGATCTGCTGCGCGATGGGAGAAGCCGGCGGCAGGATGTCCACGTCGTAGGCGGCGTTCGCCGAGGCGCCGGCGGCGAGCGCGGCGGCGAGGGCGGCGTTTCGGAAAGCTTTGCGAATCATGTCGAGGCCCATCGTGTCGTCAGTCCTGTCTTCTCAAGTCGGAGTCGCCGGCAGCCGGCTTACCGGTTCCGCGGCCCGTTCGCGCCGCTCGCAATCGCCGTGGTGGCCGCGACCGCCGCGAGGCGGGCCGTGCGTCCGGGCGGGCCCGGCGATCGGCTGGGCACCGCCATCCAAATCGGGGGTGGCTGATCTGGCGGGAGCGACATCGGGCGGGAATCGGCTAGCCGCGGATTCTAGCCGAAGCGTTTGACCTAGCGCAAAGAAACCTTACGGCTCAGGGGTACTTGACCCGTCCGGGGAGCCCTCCCCGCTCTCGGCGGAGGGCGCTTCGGGGTCCGACTCCCGCAGGGGTATGCGGTAGGACTCGGAGGCCCAGGCGCCAAGGTCCAGGCTGCGGCAGCGCTCGGAGCAGAACGGGCGCCAGGGATTTTCGGGGGCGAAGGGGGCCGGCTTGCCGCAGCCGGGGCAGGCCACCAGCCTCGCCGGACGCCGAGGCTGCCCGGTCACAGGTTGCAGAAGGTGAGGTCGAAGGCCACGTCGTGCTCGTAGACCCGGCTCTTCTGCACCCCCTCGGGGACGAGGAACCGGATGTTGAGCGCGTACTTGTTGGCGCTGATCTCGGGAACACAGGCGAGCGCCTCCGGGAGCGTGAGGCGCAGCATCTGCGCCGGCTTGTCGCCGGGGCCCTGCTGGAAGACGCCCTGGGTGGCCACCAGGGAGACCGTGCGCCCGCTCTCGCGCAGCACGCGGAGCACGATGGAAAGCGCGGCGTGCACCGGGTCGATGGGGCGGATCCAGGCCATGAGGTCCGCGCGCCGGGCGTCGACGGGGCGGTGCATCCAGTAGTGGTACGAGGGCAGGTCGAACTCGCTCGTGCCGCCCGGGATCCCCGCGCGCTGCTTGATCGCCATCAGCCACTCGTTCTCGCGCAGGTTCTGCCCGGTCTTGCCMGACAGGCCGTGCAGGTTCGTGAAGGCGCGGTCGATCTCGGTGAGGATGTGGTCGAGCTTTTCCTCGGAAATCGCGGGGTTGGCGCGCAGCGCGTCCAGGAAGGTGCGCTGGCGGTCGAGTTCCTGCAGCAGGTCGCTCTTCAGGTCCGCGCGGCTCGCCACCTCCAGGATCTCGAAGATCCCGGTGAGGCAGGCGTGGTGGTCGTGGGCGCTGTCGTGCTGCAGGAAGAAGTGGACGCGCTCGTAGAGATCCTCCAGGCGAAGCAGCGTTCGCACGCGCTCGTTCAGGGGATATTCGTAGGTGATCACGGCCGCGCGCAGCCCACGAGGTCGGGGGAGACAGTCGGAATCCGGCGATTGTGGGGCATGGGTCCCGTTCTTGACAAATCCGGGTCAGTTCCCGGCCCTTGCCGCCAGCCGGGCGTGCAGGCGCTCGCACTGCGCGCGCAGCTCCCCGAGCCCCCCGCCGTTCCACAGCACCTCGTCGGCCGCCTGCAGCCGGCGCCAGCGCGGCCACTGCGCGGCCATGATCGCCCGCACCTCCCGCGGGTCCAGCCCCGAGCGCTCCACGGTCCGGCTCACCTGCAGCTCCTCGGGGAGGTCCACGACGACCACGCGCTCCAACCGGCCGGCCTGGAATCCCGTCTCGAAGAGCAGGGGCACGACCAGCACCGCGTAGGGGCCCGTCGCCGCGGCCAGCCGGCGCGCCGCTTCCTCGCGGATGAGCGGGTGCAGGATGGACTCGAGCCGGGCGCGCGCCCGCGGGTCGGAGAAGGCGAGGGAGCGCATCGCGGCGCGGTCCAGGGCGCCCTCGCGCGGCACGATCGCCTCTCCGAAGGCCTCGCGAAGCGCCGGCACCGCCGCCCCGCCGGCCGCGGTCAGCCCGCGCGAGATCTCGTCGGCATCGACGACGCTCGCACCCAGGGCCGCGAGCATGTCCGCGGCCGTGGACTTCCCCGAGCCGATGCCGCCGGTGAGCCCGACGACCCGCTTCACGCCGGGAACCGCCCCAGGTAGGCGATCACCGCCTCGCGGCCCCAGAGCAGCGCGACGAAGCCCCCCGCCGCGAGGTAGGGGCCGAAGGGGATGCGCGCCTCCCGGCCCTTGCCGGCGAGCCAGATGCCCAGGATCCCGATCACCGCGCCCGCCCCGGCGGAGACCAGCAGGATGAGCGGGAGGGTCTGCCAGCCGGTCCACGCCCCGAGCGCGGCCAGCAGCTTGAAGTCGCCGAAGCCCATGCCTTCCTTTCCCGCAAGCAGCTTGAAGCCCCAGTAGACGCTCCAGAGCATGAGGTAGCCGCCGGCGGCGCCCAGCACCGCGGAGCGCAGGTCGACGAAGAGCCCGCCCACGTTGAGCAGCAGTCCCAGCCACAGCAGCGGGAGCGTGATCCGGTCCGGCAGCAGCTGCGTGTCGAGGTCGATCGCGGAGGCGGCGATGAGCGACCAGGAGAAGACGAGGCCGGCGGCGAGCGCCCAGCCCCAGCCCAGCCGCCAGGCGACGAGCGCCGAGACGAGCCCCGTCAGGAGCTCGACCGCGGGATAGCGCACGCTGATGGGCGCCTTGCAGGCGGCGCACTTGCCGCCCAGCGCGATCCAGCTCGCCAGCGGGATGTTCTGCAGCGCGGTGATGGGCGTGCCGCACGACGGGCAGCGCGAGCGCGGCACGAGGAGGTTCAACTTCTCGGCCGGCGGGGGCTCCCGGCCCTCCAGCTCGGCGCAGTCGGCGCGCCACTCGGCCTGCATCATGAGCGGCAGGCGGTGGATCACGACGTTGAGGAAGGACCCCACCGCCAGGCCGAAGAGGCCCGCGACGAGCGCGAGTGCGGCGGGGGAGGATTGCAGCAGCGTGAGGTCCATCGTCGTCCGCTCAAAAGAAAGCGGGCGCGGAAATCGCTCCCCGCGCCCGCGCCTGCGTCCGGCTCCCGGTCAGACCGCGGAACCCATCTTGAAGATCGGCAGGTACATCGCCACCACCAGGCCGCCGATGAGGCCGCCGAGCACGACCATGATGAGCGGCTCCATGAGGGAGGACAGGGCCTCCACGGCCTCGTCGACCTCGGCCTCGAAGAAGTCGGCCACCTTGGAGAGCATGGCGTCGAGCGCGCCCGACTCCTCGCCGATGGCGGTCATCTGCAGGACCATGCTCGGGAAGACGTTGGTGTTCTGCATCGCCACGGTGAGGCCCGTGCCGGTGGAGACCTCCTGCTGGATGCGCTTGGTGGCCTCGAAGTAGACGTAGTTGCCCGCCGCGCCCGCCACCGAGTCGAGCGCCTCCACGAGCGGCACGCCGGCGGCGAACATCGTGGACAGCGTCCGGCACCAGCGCGCGATGGAGGCCTTGCGGATCACGTCGCCGAAGATCGGCATGCGCAGGATCAGGCGGTCCATGGCGTTCTGCATCGCGATGGAGCGCTTGTAGAAGGTGAGCAGCGCGTACACGCCGCCGATGAGCGCCGGGAAGAGGATGTACCAGTTGCCCACGAACCAGTCGGACAGGTTCATCACGATCTGGGTGGGCGCGGGCAGGTCGGCGCCGAAGCCCTTGAACAGGTCCTTGAAGGTCGGGATCACGAAGATCATGATCACCGCGGTGATCACCAGCGCCACCACGATGATCGACACGGGGTAGAAGAGCGCGCCCTTGATCTTCTTCTTGATGGCGAGGATCTTCTCCTTGTAGGTGGCCAGGCGGTCGAGCAGGCTGTCCAGGATGCCCGCCTGCTCGCCGGCGCCCACGAGGTTGCAGAAGAGCTGGTCGAAGTGCTGCGGGTACTTGCGGAAGGCGGTCGACAGCGACGAGCCCGTCTCGACCTCCGTCTTGATGTCGAGCAGGAGCTTGCCCACGGAGGGGTTCGCGTGCCCCTTGCCCACGATGTCGAAGGCCTGCAGCAGCGGCACGCCGGCCTTCATCATCACCGCGAGCTGGCGCGTGAAGATCGTGATGTCCTGCTCGGTGATCTTCTTGCCGCCGCGCTGCGAGACCTTCTTCACGCTCGACACCTGGATGCCCTGGCGCCGCAGCGTGGCCATCACGACGTGCTCGCCTCCCGCGCGAACCTCGCCCTTGACGATCTTGCCGGTCTTGTCCTTGCCGCTCCACGCGTAGTTGTAGAGCTTGACGTCCTTCCCCGCTTCCTTCTTGGCAACAGCCGCCATGTCCGTCCTCCCTACTCGTTCGTGACGGCCTCGACCTCATCCAGCGAGGTGAGCCCTTTCCTGACCTTCAGAAGTCCCGACTGCCGCAGGTCGCGCACGCCGTCGCGCTGTGCCTGGTCGGCCAGGTCGATCGCGGTCCCGTTCTTCATGATGATCCGCTCCATCTCCTCGGAGATCGGCATCACCTGGTAGATGCCGACCCGGCCCTTGTAGCCGGTATTCTTGCACACCTCGCAGCCCACGGCCTCGTAGGGCTGCCACGAGCCGTCGAGATCCTCGTCCTTGAAGCCCGCCCTGAGGAGCGCCTCCTCGGGGATGCTGGCGGGCCGCTTGCAGGTGCAGAGCTTCCTCGCCAGGCGCTGCGCGGTGATGAGGATCACCGACGAGGCGATGTTGAAGGGCGCGATGCCCATGTTCATCAGGCGGGTGAGCGTCGAGGGCGCGTCGTTCGTGTGCAGCGTCGAGAGCACCATGTGGCCGGTCTGCGCGGCCTTGATCGCGATCTCGCCCGTCTCCAGGTCGCGGATCTCGCCCACCATGATGATGTCCGGGTCCTGGCGCAGGAAGGCCTTGAGCGCCGCGGCGAAGGTGAGGCCGGCCTTGTCGTTCACGTTCACCTGGTTGACGCCCGGCAGGTTGATTTCCGCCGGGTCCTCCGCCGTGGAGATGTTGATTCCCGGCTTGTTGAGGATGTTGAGGCACGTGTAGAGCGAGACGGTCTTGCCGGAGCCCGTGGGCCCCGTGACCAGCACCATGCCGTAGGGGCGCCCGATCGCGTGCATCAGGTGCTCCTTCTGGTCGGGCTCGTAGCCCAGCGCGTCGATCCCGAGCGTGGCGCTCGAGGGGTCGAGGATGCGCATGCAGATCTTCTCGCCGAAGAGCGTGGGCAGCGTCGAGACGCGGAAGTCGATGGCGCGGGTCTTGGAGAGCACCATCTTCATGCGCCCGTCCTGCGGCACGCGCTTCTCCGAGATGTCGAGCTTGGAGACCACCTTGATGCGCGAGGCGATCTTCTCCTTGATCGCGAGCGGCGGCTGCGCGATGTCGTAGAGGATGCCGTCCTGGCGGTAGCGGATGCGGTAGTACTTCTCGTAGGGCTCGAAGTGGATGTCGGAGGCCCCGCCGTTGATGGCGTCGAGCAGGATCTTCTGCACGTACTTCACCACCGGGGCGTCGTCGATCTCCTCGGTGACGACCTCGGGCTGCGCCTCGCCGTCGGTCACCTCCACGCCGGAGAGGTCCACGTCCTCGGTGATCATCTCGAGCGTCTTGCCGCTGGTCTCGCCGAGCTTCTTGACGATGATCGAGAGCTTGTCGTCCTCGACGACCACGGGCTCCATGGTCATGCCGGTGGCGAACTTCACCTCCTGCATCACCTGCTCGTTGGTGGGGTCGGACATGCCCACGAAGATGCGGTTGCCGCGCTTGCCCAGCGCGATCACCCGGTGGTTCGTGACGATCTTGCTGTCGATGAGGTTGAGCGGCAGCTGGTCCGTGTCGACCGCCGAGAGGTCGAGCATCGGGTAGCCGAAGGCGTGGGCGGCGAACTGCGAGACGTCGCGCGCCGAGAGCTTCTTCGAGGCGACGAGCTGCTGCACGAAGGTAAGACCTCCCTTCGACGCCTCGAGCTGGATCGCCGTGGCGTCGGATTGCATCAGCCTGCCCTGCTGGACGAGGGCGCGGCCGAGTGCGCTGAAGGTTCCGGGTGCAGCGGACATGGGGAAAAAGATTCCTTTAAATCAACGCAATAGTGCGCCTTTTTCGTTCTTCTTGTAAAGAATGAGCGGCAAGGGCTGGCCGCCGGCCCGGCTCAGGGGGCGGCGAGCGCCTTTTCCACGGCCGCCACCAGGCGTTCGCTCTCGGGCGTGACGTCGCTCGGGAAGCTGCCCAGGGCGGTCCCGTCGCGACCGACCAGGTACTTGTGGAAGTTCCAGCCCGGGGCCTCGCCCGTGCGGGCCAGGAGGCCCCGATACAGGGGAACGGCCTGCGGGCCCTTGACCACCGATTTCGAGAGCATCGGAAAGCGCACCTTGTAGGTCCGCTCGCAGAAGTCGGCGACCTGGGCGTCGGTCCCGGGCTCCTGGGCCCCGAAATCGTTGGAGGGCACTCCGAGGACCACGAGCCCCCTTTCCCGGTAGCGCTGGTAGAGCGTTTCCAGCCCCTGGTACTGCCCGGTGTAGCCGCAGTAGCTGGCGGTGTTCACGACGAGGACCACCTTCCCGGCGTACTGGCAGAGGTCCGCGGGCGCGCCCTTGAGCGTGCTCATGCGGTGGTCGAGCAGCGCCGGGCAGGCGGCGGCAGCCGGGAGGGCGGCGGCGCACATCAGGGTGGCGGCGAGCATCCGGGGCATCGGGGTTCCTCCCGGAAACCGGGATGATCCCCATGATACGCAGCCCGCACCGCCCCGGCTGTGAACTGCGCGACACTTCCGGCGGCGCGGGATGGCCGGGCCCCCCCTGTATAATTCGCCCCTTCGCCACGCCCGCCGCCGCCCTCCGAGGCCTCACGGCCCATGCCCCTGCTCGTTCTCGGCATCAACCACCACAGCGCGCCCCTCGAGGTGCGGGAGAAGCTCGCCTTCCCGCCCGAGACGCAGTCCGACGCGCTCACCTCGCTCGCCTCCCGCCCGGGGGTGTCGGAGGCCGTGCTGGTGTCGACCTGCAACCGCACCGAGGTCTACTGCCGCGCCGACGACATGGCGGCCGTGCGCGCCTGGCTGAAGGAGGAGGCCGCCCGGGCCGGGCTCGACGTCGAGGCGCACCTGTACGCGCACAGCGAGTCGGAGGCCATCCGGCACGCCTTCCGCGTGGCCTCCGGCCTGGACTCCATGGTGCTGGGCGAGCCGCAGATCCTCGGGCAGGTGAAGCAGTCGGTGCGCACCGCCGAGCACAGCGGCACCCTGGGCACCACCCTCAACCGCCTCTTCCAGCACACCTTCTCGGTTGCGAAGGAGGTGCGCACCCAGACGGCCATCGGGGCGCAGTCGATCTCCATGTCGGCCGCGGCCCTCAAGCTCGCGCAGAACCTCTTCGGCGACATCTCGCGCACGCGCATGCTGCTCATCGGCGTGGGCGAGATGGTCGAGCTCGCGGCGACCTACTTCGTGGCGCAGGGCCCGCAGGCCGTCGTCGTGGCCAACCGCACCCTCGCGCGCGGCGAGGCCTTCGCCGAGCGCTTCAACGGCACCGCGATCTCGCTCGAGCAGCTGCCGGAGCGGCTGCACGAGTTCGACGTGGTGATCACCGGCACGGCCTCGACGCTGCCCATCCTCTCCAAGGGCGCCTTCGAGCGCGCCCTCAAGGCGCGCAAGTACCGCCCGATGTTCGTGGTCGACTTCGCCGTGCCGCGCGACGTCGAGCCCGACGCGGCCGAGCTCGAGGACCTCTTCCTCTACACCATCGACGACCTCGGCACGATCGTCCAGGAGGGCGCGGGACAGCGCCAGGCCGCGGTCGCCGAGGCCGAGACCATCGTCGAGCGCCAGGTGGACGCCTTCCAGGCCTGGCTCAAGGCGAGGGGCGCGGTGCCGGCCATCGTGCAGCTGCGCGCCAAGGCCGACGAGTACCGCGCCGCGGAGCTCGCCAAGGCGAAGGCCCGCCTCGCCAAGGGCGAGGACCCGGCCCGTGTGCTGGAGGGCCTGGCCGCCGGCCTCGTGAACAAGATCCTGCACCACCCCACCCAGGCCCTGAACCGCGCCGCCGAGGGCGAGCGCGACGCGCTCGTGCGCGCCGTCGAGACCCTCTTCCCCGACAACGGCAACGGCCGGGAAGAGCCGGGGGAGCCATGAAGCCCAGCGTCGCCGCGAAGCTCGCGAGCCTGGTGGCGCGCGCGAGGGAGCTGGACGCCCTCCTCGCCGATCCCGGCGTCACCGCGAACCTCGACAACTACCGCAAGCTCGCCAAGGAGCACGCGGAGATCTCCCCCGTGGTGGCCCGCTACGGCCAGTACGCCGCCGCCGAGGCCGACATCGCCGCGGCCGAGGAGATGGCGAGGGACCCCGAGATGCGCGAGTTCGCCGAGGCCGAGATCAAGGCCGGGCGCGCCGCCCTCGAGGCGATCGGCGCCGACATCCAGAAGATGCTGCTGCCGAAGGACCCCAACGACGACAGGAACCTCTTCCTGGAGATCCGCGCCGGCACGGGCGGCGACGAGAGCGCGCTCTTCGCCGGCGACCTCTTCCGCATGTACACCCGCTTCGCGGAGAGGAACCGCTGGCAGGTCGAGCTCATCTCCGAGAGCCCGGGCGACGCCGGCGGCTTCAAGGAGGTGATCGCCCGCATCGTGGGCCAGGGCGCCTACTCGCGCCTGAAGTTCGAGTCCGGCGGGCACCGCGTGCAGCGCGTGCCCGCCACCGAGACCCAGGGCCGCATCCATACGTCAGCCGCGACGGTGGCGGTGATGCCCGAGGCCGACGACGCGGGCGACGTGGAGATCAATCCCGCGGACGTTCGCGTCGACACCTTCCGCGCGAGCGGCGCGGGCGGCCAGCACGTGAACAAGACCGACTCGGCGGTGCGCCTCACGCACGCGCCCACGGGCATCGTGGTCGAGTGCCAGGACGGGCGCAGCCAGCACAAGAACCGCGAGCAGGCCTGGCGCGTGCTGGCCGCGCGCATCAAGGACAAGCAGTTGCGCGAGCAGCAGGCGAAGGAGGCGAGCGAGAGGAAGAGCCTCGTGGGCTCCGGCGACCGCTCCGACCGCATCCGCACCTACAACTTCCCGCAGGGCCGCGTCACCGACCACCGCATCAACCTCACGCTCTACAAGATCGACCAGATCATGGACGGCGACCTCTCGGAGCTCACCGGGGCGCTCATGGCCGAGCACCAGGCCGAGCTCCTCGCCAGCCTCGCCGACACGCCGTGAGCGCCGCCTCGCCGCTGGAAGCGCGGCTCCGGGGCACGCGGGCGGGCGCCGTTCGCGAGGAGTTCCTCTCCAACAGCGCCTACTTTCCGCTGGCCAACATCCTCTTCGAGTGGCTGCGCGAGGGGTGGTCGGCGTTCCTGCGCTCGCCCGACCCGTACACGCTGCTCGCCACGGGCCTCGTGCAGGCCTGGTTCCTCGGCTCGTGGAAGCACGCCGGGCGGCCGCGGCCCTTCCTGGGCAACCTCATCGGGCCGGCCTTCTACACCGCGGTCGAGGGCCTGATCGAGGGGCCGGGGTTCTTCCGCGCGCCCCACCACCTCGCGTACTGGGCTTTCTCGCTCGCCATCGGCGCGGCGCAGGAGGTGCGGCTGCGCGCGGGCGACGATCGCGTGCGCGTGGCCGCCACGATCGCGGAGAACGTGCTGCGCGCAGCCATCATCGTCGTGATGTACGCGATCTTCGAGGCCCTCTCCAATCCCGCCGACGCCTCGCTCGCCGGCTTCTTCGCCGACGCGAGCCACGGCTACGTCACCGCCTCGCTCCTCGCCCTGGGCGCGGTCATCGGCGTCGCGCAGGTCACCTCCGACGGCTACCTCGCGCTCCTGCGCTCGACCGCCTCGCAGCTGCGGCGCTATTCCGAACTCGCCATGGGCCGGCGCGTGCTCGAACGGGCCGTCGAGGACGAGACGAGCCTCGCGCCCACGCGTCACGACCGCACGGTGGTCTTCCTCGACATCCGGGGATTCACCGCGTGGAGCGAGCGCCAGTCCCCCGAGGAAGTGGTGCGCATGCTCAACGCCTTCTACGAGACGACCGAGAAGGCGGTCGCCCCCTTCTGGCCGATCCGCATCAAGTACACGGCCGACGAGGCGCTCCTCGTCTTCGCGGAGCCGGCCCCGGCCGTGGCGGCGGCGCGCGCGCTTCGCGAGGCGCTGGCGCCGCAGCTCGCCGCCTTCGGGCTTTCCGCCGGCTTCGGCATCCACGCCGGGCCCGTGATCGAGGGCCTGCTGGGCAGCGAGTCGGTGAAGGCCTTCGACGTGCTGGGCGACACGGTGAACGCCGCCAAGCGGCTGTGCGACGGCGCGGCCGGCGGCGAGATCCTCGCCACGGAGGCCATCCCCGCGGTCGGCGCCGGGGACGCTCCCGTGCGCGAGCTGCGCGTGAAGGGCAAGTCGGAGCCCCTGCGCGTGCGCGCGCTCGCCTCGCCATGAGGCGCACGGTGCGCGCGGCGCTGGACGAGGCTGCCGCGGAGATCGGCCTCGTGGACGCGCGCGCGCTCGCCTGCCACCTCCTGGGCGCGGACCGCGCCTGGCTCGCGGCCAATCCCATGCACGTGCTGAGCGAGTCCCAGGACGCGCGCCTCGACCTGCTCGTCGCGCAGCGCGTGATGGGCCACCCGGTCGCCTACCTCGTGGGCACGCGCGAGTTCTGGGGCCGCGAYTTCGAGGTGGGACCGGCCGTCCTCATTCCSCGGCCCGAGACCGAGACGCTGGTGGAGGCGGCGCTCGCGCGGATGGCGGGGACGGMCTGCGTGCTGGACCTGGGCTGCGGCAGCGGCGCCATCGCGGTGACGCTCGCGTGCGAGCGTCCGCAGGCGGCMGTGGAGGCGGTGGACGCCTCCGMGGAGGCACTCGAGGTCGCGAGGCGCAATGCCGCGCGCCACGGCGCCTCGGTCGCCTTCGCGCACGGAAGCTGGTACGCGCCCGTCGCGGGCCGGCGCTTCGACCTCGTCGTCGCCAATCCYCCCTACGTCGCGGCCGCCGACCGCCACCTCGCCGAGGGCGACCTGCGCTTCGAGCCGCGGCAGGCCCTCACCGACGGCAGTCCCGACGGGCTCGACTCGATCCGCGCCATCGTCTCCGGCGCCCCCGGCCACTTGAAAAGCGGCGGCTGGCTCCTCATTGAACATGGGTACGACCAGGCTCCCGCGTGCCGCGCGCTGCTGGAGGCGGCGGGACTTCGCGGGCTCGTGTCGATCCCGGACCTCGCCGGCATCCCGCGCGTGGCGGGCGGCCGCGCGGAATGACCCTTCCGCCATTGGGTCTTTCGATGCCCGGCCCACCCGCGGCGTCGTAAAATGGCGGTCCCGGTTCCGATTCACACGATAACGAAAGATCCACCCATGAGCGTCCAGGACAAGATCCGCAGCACCGTCACCTCCAACCCCGTCGTCCTCTTCATGAAGGGCTCGCCGCAGATGCCCATGTGCGGCTTCTCCGCGACCGCCACCCAGATCCTGCAACTGTGCGGGGTCGAGAACTTCGCGGCGATCGACGTGCTGATGGATCCCGAGATCCGCCAGGGCATCAAGGAGTACGCCAACTGGCCCACCATCCCGCAGCTCTACGTGAACGGCGAGTTCGTCGGCGGCTCGGACATCATGCGCGAGATGTACCAGTCGGGCGAGCTGCAGAAGCTGCTGGAAGGCGCGAAGAGGCCCGCCTGACCCCCGCGGCCGCGCGCCGCCATACGCCCGCGCCGGCCATGCGATCGCCCCGCCGTCTCTTCGCCCTCCTTCTCCTCCTCGCCCTGCCCGTCGCCGCGCGCGCGGCCGAACTCACCGTCCTCGCCGCGGCGAGCCTGAAGGGGCCGCTTGACGCGATCGCCGCCGACTTCGCGAAGGCGGGGGGACCGGCGGCGCGAATCTCCTTCGCCGCGAGCTCCGCCCTCGCCCGCCAGGTCGAGGCGGGAGCCCCGGCCGACGTGTTCGTGAGCGCCGACCTCGGCTGGATGGACTACCTCGACTCGCGCGGCTTGATCGCCGCGGGCACGCGTGCCAACCTGCTCGCCAACGAGCTCGTGCTCATCGCGCCCAGGGACAACCCCGTGAAGCTGCGCATCGCCCCCGGATTCCCCGTCGCCGAGGCGCTGGGCGGTGGGCGCATCGCGCTCGCGAACCCCGCGTCGGTCCCCGCCGGGAAGTACGCGAAGGCCGCGTTCACGGCGCTGGGCGTGTGGCCCTCGATCGAGGGGCGGGTCGCGGGGGCCGAGAACGTTCGCGCCGCCCTCGCGCTCGTCTCCCGCGGCGAGGCGCCGCTGGGCGTCGTCTACCGCACGGACGCCATGGCCGACCCTGGCGTGCGCGTGGTCGACGCCTTCCCGGCCGGCACGCACCCGACGATCGTCTACCCCGCGGCCGCGTTGAAGGGCGGCCGGGTGGCCGAGGCGAAGCGCTTCCTCGACCACCTGCGCTCCCCCGCGGCACGCGCGACCTGGGAGCGCGCGGGCTTCAGGCTCGCGAACTGACCCGATGGACGCGGCCGGCGCCGATACCTGGGGCATCATCGGGCTGAGCCTCAAGGTCGCCTTCTGGAGCGTGGCCGCGAGCCTGCCGCCCGCGGTGGCGGTCGCCTGGGTCCTCGCGCGCGCGCGCTTCCCCGGCAAGGTCGTCCTCGATGCCGTCGTCCACCTGCCCCTGGTGCTGCCCCCGGTCGTGGTGGGCTTCGGGCTGCTGCTGCTCCTCGGGCGAAACGGCCCGCTGGGCTCTCTCCTCGCGCCGCTGGGCATCACCTTCGCCTTCAAGTGGACGGGCGCCGCGCTCGCCGCCGCGGTGATGGGCTTTCCGCTGCTCGTGCGCGCCGTCCGCCTTTCGCTCGAGTCGATGGACGTGCGGCTGGAGTCGGCGGCGCGCACGCTGGGCGCGGGACGCTGGCGCGTGTTCCTCACCGTAACGCTGCCCATCATCCTGCCGGGCATCGCCACCGGGATGCTGCTTTCCTTCGCGCGCAGTCTCGGGGAGTTCGGCGCGACGATCACCTTCGTCTCCAACATCCCCGGCGAGACGCAGACCCTGCCGCTCGCGATCTACGGCTTCACGCAGGTGCCCGGCGGCGAGGCCGAGGCGCTTCGCCTGTCGGCCGTGTCGGTCGCCATCTCGCTCGTGGCGCTGGCCGCCTCCGAGTGGCTGGCCCGGCGCGGGCACGGCGCGGGAGCCCGGCCGTGATCGACGTCGACATCGAGGTGCGCCGCGGCGGCTATTCGCTTGCCGCGCGCTTCGCGACGCCGGCGCCCGTGGTCGCGCTGTTCGGGCGCTCGGGCTCGGGCAAGACCACGATCGTGCAGGCGCTCGCCGGGCTCGTGACGCCCGTCTCCGGGAGGATCCGCGTGGGCGACGCGACGCTCTTCGACGCCGCGGCCGGCGTGAACCTGCCGCCGGAGCGCCGCCGCATCGGCTACGTGTTCCAGGACGCGCTGCTCTTCCCCCACCTCACGGTGCGCGGCAACCTCGAGTACGGCGAGCGGCTCGTGCCCGCGGCGGAACGCTACGTGGACCGCGCCCACATCGTGGGCCTGCTCGGCCTCGGTCCCCTCCTCGACCGGCGCCCGGCGCGCCTCTCGGGCGGCGAGCGCCAGCGCGTGGCCATCGGCCGGGCGCTCCTCGCGAGCCCGCGGCTGCTGCTCATGGACGAGCCGCTCGCCTCGCTCGACATCCCGCGCAAGGCCGAGATCCTCGCCTACGTCGAGATCCTGCGCGACGAGCTCGCCATCCCCATCGTGTACGTGAGCCACTCCATCGAGGAGGTGACGCGGCTGGCGGACTACCTGGTGCTCGTCTCGGAGGGCCGCACCGTCGCCTCCGGGACCGTCGCCGAGCTCATGGGGCGCGCCGACCTCGAGCCCATCACGGGGCGCTTCCAGGCCGGCTCGGTGATCGAGGCGCGCGTGGCCGAGCACGACCTCGACGGCGGGCTCACGGCGCTCGACTTCGACGGCGGGCGGCTGCTCGTGCCGGTGGTCGACTCGCTGCCGGGCGAGCGCGTGCGGGTGCGGCTTCGCGCGCGCGACGTGGCCCTCGCCCTCGCGCCGCCGCCCGGCACCAGCTTCCTCAACGTCCTCGAGGGCACGGTGACCGCCGTCTCGGCGCGCAAGGGCGCGCTCGTGGACGTGACGCTCGCGGTGGGCGGGGCGGTGGTGATCTCGCGCATCTCCCAGCAGTCCTGCGATCGCCTCGCCCTCGCGCCGGGCAAGCGCGCCTACGCCCTCGTGAAGGCCGTCGCCCTCGACCGCCACGCCGTCGGCTTCGCCTGACCCCCTTTCAGTCGGGGTCGTTCCAGGTGATCGTGCCGAGGCCGGAGACGTCGTAGCCGCCCAGGGCGCGGGCGTGCTCGGCGAAGTGCTTGCCGCGGGCGAAGGCGAAGAGGGCGCGAAGCGGCGGCTCGAACCACGCCGCGCGCGAGACGCCGAGGTCGAGGCGCTCGACCACGAGGGGCACGAAGTCCAGTCCCAGGGGCGCGGCAGCGGCGCGCGCGCCCAGGCCGGTGTCCGCCTCGCCCGACTTCACCGCCATCGCGAGGTCGTTCTCGCCCATGGTGGTGACGCTCACGCGCAASCGCCGCCGATCGAGCCCCTCGCGCGCCAGCAGCCGCTYMAGCAGCACCGCGCTGCCGGCGCCCGCCTGGCGCGCKGCCAMGGCCACGCCCTTCTTCGCCAGGTCGGCCACCGAGCGCACCTTCTTCGGATTGCCCCGCCGCACGAGCAGGCCCTGCTCGCGCCGCGCCCACTCCACGAGCGCCACGTTGCGGCCCCGGAGATGCTCCCCCGCCTCCGCGCGGTTGAAGTCCGCGAGGTCCGGCGACGGCAGGTGCATCAGCGCCGCCGACACTTCCCCGTGGGCGAGCCTCTGCAGCCCGTCGCCGCTTCCCTGCGTGAGCATCGCGAGCCCGCAGCGCGACTCGCGAACCGCCCAGTCGAGGAGAGGGTCGTGGCTGCCGCCGATCACGGCCGGGGGCAGCCCGGGCCGCGGCGCCGAGCCGCCCGCGGACTGCGCGAGCCAGCGCTCGACCTCGTCCAGCTCGAAGAGGAGCTTGCCGCCCAGCCGCAGGTGCGGAAGCCCCTTGCGCGCCACCAGGTCGTAGACCTTGCGCGTGCCCAGCCGCAGGTGGCGGGCGATCTCGGCGACGGTGAGGCGGGCGGGAGCGGCGGGCATGGCGGGGGTCCTCCGGGGGGCGCCGGTCAAGGAGCCATTTCCAACGACTTGGTAAAATTGCCCAATGTTTGAAATTTTTGCAAGCTTTGGGGTCGCCCTCCGGCTCATCGGCGGCGCCGACCCGGAGCTCTGGGCCATCGTCCTGCTCTCGCTCAAGCTCTCGCTCGCCGCTGCCGTGGCCGGCGCGGCCATCGGGCTGCCGGTGGGCGCGCTCATCGCCGTGGGACGCTTTCCCGGCCGGCGCGCGCTCATCGTGCTCCTCAACGCCCTCCTGGGCCTGCCAAGCGTGGTGGTGGGCCTCGTGGTCTACCTCCTTCTCTCGCGCGCGGGGCCCCTGGGCTCGTGGGGCATCCTCTTCACCCCGACGGCGATCGTGGTGGCGCAGACGGTCCTCGTGGTGCCCATCGTGGCCGCGCTCGCGCGCCAGGCCACGGAGGACGCCTGGGACGAGTACCGCGAGCAGCTCACCTCGCTGGGCGTCTCGCGGCTGCGGGCCGTCCCCACGGTGCTGTGGGACACGCGCTTCTCGCTCCTCACCGTCGTGATGGCGGGCTTCGGCCGCGCCGCCTCGGAAGTGGGCGCGGTGATGGTGGTGGGCGGCAACATCGACGGCGTCACGCGCGTCATGACCACGGCCATCGCGCTCGAGACGAGCAAGGGCGACCTGCCGCTCGCGCTCGGGCTGGGCATCGTCCTCATCGCGGTGGTGCTCGCCATCAACGCCGGCGCCTACGGCATCCGCGAGTGGAGCGCGCGCCACCATGGCTGAGCGCGCCCCCTTCCTGCTCGAGGCCCGCGACGTGAGCGTCGTGCTGGGCGGCGTGCGCGCCCTCGACGGGTTGAGCCTCACCCTCGAGCCGGGCGTCCGCACGGTGGTGCTCGGGCCCAACGGCGCGGGCAAGAGCGTGCTCCTGCGCACGCTGCACGGGCTCATCGCACCGACGAGCGGCACGGTGAGCTGGCACCGGCCCACGCGCCAGGCCATGGTGTTCCAGCGCCCCGTGATGCTCAGGCGATCGGCGCTCGCCAACATCCGCTACGCCCTCGCGGTGAACGGCATGGCCGAGCCCCAGCGCACCCAGGTCGCCTCCTCCGCCCTCGCCCGGGTCGGCCTCGACCGGATCGCCTACCGCCCGGCGCGCGTGCTCTCCGGCGGCGAGCAGCAGCGCCTGGCCCTCGCACGGGCCTGGTCGCTCAAGCCCGAGATCCTCTTCCTCGACGAGCCCACGGCGAGCCTCGATCCCGGCGCCACCGCGGAGATCGAGCGCGTCATCGCCTCCATCGCCGCCGAGGGCACGCGCATCGTCATGACCACGCACAACCTCGGCCAGGCCCGGCGCCTCGCGGACGAGATCGTCTTCATCCACGCCGGCCGCATCACGGAGCGCACTGCGGCCGACCGCTTCTTCGACCAACCCGCCTCGAGCGAAGCGAAGCTTTTCCTTCAAGGAGAACTGCCATGGAAATGAACCTCCCCCGCGCCTTCCGGCGCTTCAGCCTCGCCTGGGTCGCCGCCGCCACGGCCGCCTCCGCGCTCCTCGCCGTGCCGCCCGCGCAGGCGCAGGGCACCTTCATCACGGTGGCCTCCACCACTTCCACGGAGCAGTCCGGCCTCTTCAAGCACCTGCTGCCCGAATTCACGAAGGCCTCCGGCATCGAGGTTCGCGTCGTGGCGCTGGGCACCGGCCAGGCGCTCGACATGGGCCGGCGCGGCGACGCGGACGTGGTGTTCGTGCACGACAAGGTCGCCGAGGAGAAGTTCGTCGCCGACGGCTTCGGCGTGAAGCGCTTCGAGGTGATGTACAACGACTTCGTCATCGTGGGCCCGAAGTCCGACCCCGCCAAGGCGCGCGGCAAGGACGTGATCGAGGGCCTGAAGAAGATCGCCGCCGCGAAGGCGCCCTTCGCCTCGCGCGCCGACAAGAGCGGCACGCACGCCGCCGAGATGCGCTACTGGAAGGCGGCCGGCATCGACCCCACCGTCGACAAGACCACCTGGTACCGCGAGACGGGCTCGGGCATGGGTCCCACGCTCAACACCGCCGCCGGCATGAACGCCTACGCGCTCGCCGACCGCGGCACGTGGCTCTCGTTCAAGAACCGCGGCGAGCTCGAGRTCGTGGTCGAGGGCGACAAGCGCCTCTTCAACCAGTACGGCGTGATGCTCGTGAATCCCGCGAAGCACGCGCACGTGAAGAAGGAAGCCGGCCAGAGGTTCATCGACTGGGTGATCTCGCCGGAAGGCCAGAAGGCCATCGCCGCCTACAAGATCGGCGGCGAGCAGCTCTTCTTCCCGAACGCGGGCTCGGGCAGCTGACACTCGCTAGAATGGCGGCTCCATGAGCAGGGCCGCCATCGCCACCGCCGTCGCCCTCGCGGCCCTCGCCGCGCTCGTGGCGTGGAGCTTCTCGGTGGGCCGCTTCCCGGTGGCGGCGGGCGACGTCGCGAGCGCGCTGTGGGCCGCCCTAACCGGCGGCGAGAGCGGGCTCGCGAAGAACGTCGAGGCGGTGATCCTGCAGGTTCGCGCGCCCCGGGTCCTCGCGGCCCTCGCGGTGGGCGCGGCGCTGGCGGCGGCGGGCGCGGCCTACCAGAACCTCTTCAAGAACCCGCTCGTCTCGCCCGACATCCTCGGCGTGTCGGCCGGCTGCGCGCTGGGCGCGGGGCTCGCGATCCTCTTCTCGCTGCCGGTGATCGCGATCCAGGGCTTCGCCTTCGCCGGCGGCATCGGCGCCGTGGCGCTCGTCGTGGCGGTGGGCAACTGGGTCGGCAGGCGCGACCCGATCCTCACGCTCATCCTCACCGGCGTCGTCGTGGGCTCCCTCTTCGGCGCCGGCATCGCGCTGGTGAAGTACGTGGCCGATCCCTACAACCAGCTCCCCGCCATCACCTTCTGGCTGCTGGGAAGCTTCGGGGGAGCGCTGCCCGGGGACCTCGCCGTGGCCCTGCCGCTCATCGCCATCGGCCTCGTGCCGCTGGTGCTCCTTCGCTGGCGCATCGACCTGCTCGCGCTCTCCGAGGACGAGGCGCGCTCGCTGGGCCTGGACGTGGCGAAGCTGCGGCTCGCCGTCATCGTGTGCGCCACGCTCGTCACCGCCTCGGCCGTGGCGCTCGCGGGCGTCATCGGCTGGGTGGGGCTGGTGATCCCGCACGCCGCGCGCCTCCTCGTGGGCGCCTCCTTCGCGCGCGTGCTGCCGCTCTCGCTCGTGCTGGGCGCGGCCTTCATGCTGGCGGTGGACACGCTCTGCCGCACGCTCGCCGCGACCGAGATCCCGCCGGGGGTGGCGACCGCCTTCGTGGGCACGCCCGTCTTCATCGCGCTGCTGGCCGCGACCTTCCGCCGATGACGCTCGCCGCCCGCGCCCTCGACTTCGGCTTCCGCGACCACGTCGTGGGGCGCGGCCTCGACTGCGCCCTGGAGGCGGGCGAGGTAGTGTGCCTGCTGGGGCCCAACGGCAGCGGCAAGTCCACGCTCATGCGCACGCTCCTCGGCCTGCAGGCGCGCCTCGCGGGCGAGGTCACCCTCGACGGCCGCGACCTCGGCTCCTGGGACGCGGCGGAGCGCGCGCGACGCCTGGCCTATGTTCCGCAGGCGGCCGATACCTACTTCGACTTCAGCCTCCGGGAGATGGTGGAGATGGGCCGTACGGCGCACCGCGGCGTGTTCGCGAGCCCCGGCGCGAAGGACCATGAGATCGCCGCCGCCGCGCTCGAGCGCCTGGGCATCTCCACGCTCGCCGASCGCCCCATCCACGCCGTGAGCGGCGGGGAGCGCCAGCTCGCCCTCATCGCCCGCGCRCTCGCCACGGAGGCCGCCTTCGTGGTGATGGACGAGCCCACSGCCAACCTCGACTACGGCAACCAGGCGCGCGTGCTSGAGGAGATCGCSCGYCTSAAGGSCTCGGGCATCGGCGTRCTSGTCTCSACSCACCATCCGGARCACGCGTTCCGSATCGCYGACCGGGTGYTGCTGCTCGCCCGCGGCGCGCTCRTSGCGCARGGSMCCACGCTGGCCGCRCTCACCTCGGAATCSCTGTCCGCGCTCTACGGCCGYCCGATCGAGGTCCTCGCGATCCGCGCGGCCGAYGGCTCGGAGCARAGGATCTGCCTCCCCGCTCAGCGGTGGATGCCGGAGAAGAGCGAGGCCAGCAGGTAGAGGAAGAGGGCGAGGTAGACGATGAGGTAGTAGAGCATCCCGTCGCCCAGCCGTCGCAGGAAGCCGTCCTCCTCGAGCTGCAGGTACTCCCGGCCGACGATGAAGCCCAGCAGCTGGAAGGTGGTTTCGGCGTCGTTGTCGCGGAGGGTGGGGCTGCCCATGGCTTCGTACTTCTCCGGGTGGTACTCCTCGAGCCGGCGGTAGAGCAGCCAGATCAGGCCGAACCAACCCATCGCCATCGCGAACAGAACCAGGAACAGCGCCGTCGCCGCCGATTCGGTCGTGATGAGCATCGAGTTCCCTGCCCCGCCCGCGCCACGCGGTCGCGCGCTACCTGCCGCCGGAGACGTCTATGAAGGCGCCCGTCACGAAGGACGCCTCGTCGGAGAGCAGCCACAGGATCGCGTGCGCGACCTCCTCGGGCATGCCGCCGCGCCCCAGCGGCACGGATCCCTTCATGCGCTCCACGCGCCCGGGCTCGCCGCCCGAGGCGTGGATGTCGGTGATCACGAGTCCGGGGCGCACCGCGTTCACGCGGATGCCCTCGGCCGCCACTTCCTTGGAAAGGCCCACGGTCATCGAGTCGACGGCGCCCTTCGAGGCCGCGTAGTCGATGTACTCGTCGGGCGATCCCAGGCGCGCGGCCCCCGAGGAGACGTTCACGATCGAGCCGCCCTTGCCCCCGCGGTTGACGGACATGCGCCGCACCGCCTCGCGCGCGCACAGGAAGGAGCCCACCACGTTGGTGTCGAGCACGCGCCGGATGCGCCCGGCGTCCATCGCCTCGACGCGCATCTGCCGCTCCAGGATCCCGGCGTTGTTGACGAGCGCGGTCACGGTGCCGAGCTCCCAGTCCACGGTCTCGAAGAGGCGCACGACGTCCGCCTCCTTCGCCACGTCGGCCGCGACCGCGATGGCCTTGCCGCCGCCGGCCTGGATCTTCTCGACGACGCCGCGCGCGGCCGCCTCGCTCCTGAGGTAGTTCACGCACACGGCATAGCCCCGGCTGGCGGCCATGAGCGCCGTCGCCGCCCCGATGCCGCGTGCCGCCCCGGTGATGATTGCCACGCGATCCATGCCGTCTCCCGCCCGGGCGACCCCGTTGGTCGCACGCCCTCCAGTCTAGCCCAGGCGGGCGTCTGGACAGTGCCGCGAACGCCCCGCAGAATCGACGGGATTCCCCGACAGCCATGCCGCAGCCCGATTCCCCCGCCGAGATCGCCCCGCCGCGCGTCATCGTCATCCCCGTGACGCGGCCGCTGGCGTGGCTCGCCGACGGCTGGCGCGACCTGCGCTACGCGCCCGGCGTGAGCCTGATGCACGGCCTCCTCGTGGCCGTGGGCGGCTGGGTCATCGCGGCGCTGTCGATGCTGTGGGTGCCGCTGCTGCCGGGCGCGTTCTCCGGCTTCGTGCTGGTGGCGCCGATCCTCGCGACCGGGCTCTACGAGATGAGCCGCTGCCGCGAGCGCGGCAGGCCCGGCGACATGGCCTGCGCCTTCGACGCCTGGCGCCGCGGCACGCGACCCCTGATCTGGCTGGGCCTCGGCCTCACGATCGCCGGGACCGCCTGGGTGCTCGTTTCCGCGGTGCTGGTGGCGCTCATCGTGACCGCGCCCATCACCGGCTGGGAGGCGTTCATCCGGCACGTGATCCTGTCGCAGGGCTCCAACCTCTTCCCGGTGTGGATGGGGCTGGGAGCGCTGGGCGCCTCCCTCGTCTTCGCGGCGACCGTCGTTTCCGCCCCGCTGCTGCTCGACCGCGACACGGACCTATGGACGGCGATCTCCACCAGCGTGCGCGTCGTCGCGGAGAACCCGCTCGCCATGGCCTTCTGGGCGACGCTCATCATGCTGGCCACGGCGCTCTCGATGGCCACGGCGATGCTGGGATTCGTGATCTCGATTCCGGTGATCGGGCACGCCACCTGGCACGCCTACCGCGAGACGGTGGACGCGGGGGAGCTTCCCGCCCGGGAGTGAACGGCCATGCTCGAGGGAATCCAGATCACCGAGGCCCAGGTCGCCGAGTTCGGCATGACCTGGGGGGTGGGCGGGTTCATCGTCTTCATGCTGTTCATCATCGCGAGCCTCGCGAAGGAGTCGAAGGCCGGGAAGTTCGGCACCTTCATCCTCTTCTTCGTCCTCGCCTTCGGCATCCTGGGCTTCGTCGCCAAGAACGTGATCCAGTGGGTCCTGAAGCTGTAGCCCGCCCGCGCTAGTGGTGCGCGTGCACCGCGGCGTGCCCCTTGCCGCGCGCGATGAGCCAGCGGTTGAGCGGGAAGGCCGCCACGCCCGCGATCGCKAGGGCCACCGCGAGGCTTCCCCAGAAGAGGAGGCTGTCGAGCGGCGCGTCCATGGCGCCGGGGATGGCGAKCATCACCGCGTTGTCCACGATCTCCATCACCGCGATCGAGGCGGTGTCGGCCAYGAGCGCCAGTCTCGAGGCGGCCGCGAACCCGTAGCCCGCGCGCAGCAGCGGCAGCATCGTGAGCGCATAGCCGGAGAGGAAGGCGAGGACGACCGCGAGCGCTATGGTCTCGCCGTTGGACAGGCCCAGCGCCGTGCCAATGACCATGCCGGCCACCTCGCCGATGGCACATCCGGAAAGGCAGTGCAGCGTGGCGAGCAAGGCGATGCGGTCGAGCGACGGGGCGCCGCCCGCGGTGCGCCCGTGATGGCCGTGGTGGCCGAGGTGCGTCGAGTGATCCATGGGGTCCTCCCGGTCGTGTTGGAGCCCGCAGGATCAACCCTCCCATGATGGGAAGGTCAAGGGGGCGCCGCCGCGCCCCTCAGGAGGCGGCCGACAGGGACTTGGCGAGCGTGTCCGCGCCCAGGCTCATGGCCTGCGCGAATCCGGCCACGAACCTCGCCTGCGCCGGCCGGATGGCGAAGAAGGAGAAGTCGCCGAACTCGGTGAGGGGCGCCGCCTCGGGAAAGCGCGCGAGGTAGGCGCCGCGGGCTTCGCGCTCCTCCTCCGAGCCGCGGGCCAGCTCGCGCGCCTCGCCCTGGATGGAGACGCGGGCGAGCGCCTGCGCGTCCACGTCCTCGCCCTCGGGCTGCATCACGAGGAGAGACACGCGCGGGTCGGCCAGCATGTCCTTCGTGTGCGCGGCGAGCCGGCTCACGTGGATCACGAACGCGGTCCCGCCGGGAACCACGGCATACGGGACCATCGACACGAAGGGCGCGCCGGCGTGCAGCGTGCCCAGCGCCGCCGCCTTGCGGCCGCGGACCAGCGCCGCGAGCCGCGCGGCGTGCTCGGGGCTCAAGGCGCGCCGCCGGGCGGGGCGACGGAAGCGCCCTCGATGGCGTGGCGCCTGAGCCCCTCGGCCACGAAGCCCGTGGCCTTCATCTCCTCGACGAAGGCGGTGAGGTACTTCGCGCCCGCTTCCTTGCCCCGCGCCATGCCCATGGCCTGGTTGATCACCATGAAGCGCCCCGGCAGCAGCCGCAGGCCGGGAACGCGCTTCGCGTCCATCTCGAGCTGCTGCTTCACGCCCGCCGCGACGTCGAGCTTGTTGGCGATGAAGTAGTCGACGACCGCGGGCGAGGTGGGGGCGCGCTCGATCTTCGCCTTCTTCAGGTTGCGCGATAGGTAAAGGTCGTAGGCGCTCTTGTTGCCCACGGCAACGCGGATGCCCTCGTGGTCCACTTCCTCGTTGGCCTTGATGGGCGAGTCGTTCCTCACGAGGTAGGCGCCCTCGATCTGCACGTAGGGGCCGCTGTAGGCCGTGGTGGCCGCGCGCGCCGGGTCGATGGCGAAGAAGCCCACGTCGACGCGGCCGGAGGCGAGCGTCTCCACGGACTGGCCCGCGGAGGTCACGGTGACGAGCTCGGCCTCCACCCCCAGGCGCCGCGCCAGCTCGCGCGCGAGGTCCACGGAAAGGCCCGTCGGCTCGCCCGCGGCGCCCTTCTTCGCGAGGATGGGATTGCCGTAGTTGATGACGGCGCGCAGCTTCCCGGTGGGCGCGAGGTCGGCGACGGCGGCGGGAGGGGCGACGGGGGCGCTGGCGCAGGCGCCGAGGAGGCCGAACATGGCGAGTGCAAGCAGGGAACGGAGCATGAACTTCCTTTCGTGGGAGGTCGGGATCGGGGTTCGGCGCAAGACTACTCGACGAGCTTGTGCAGGTCGAGGAGCCTGCGCGGCGCAACGTTGCGCCAGGCCGCGCTCGCGAGCAGCCGCAGTTGCCCGGCGTTGACGCGGGCGAGCTGCACGCCCGTCCAGCCCTGGTGCGACCAGCCGCCCAGCGAGAACGCCTCGGGATCCATCTGCACGAGCGCCTGCTGGTCGGCGATGGGGAGCTTCACCACGGCGCGCCTTTCCGCGGGCCATAGCGTCATGAAGATCTTCCCGCCCACGCGGAAATCCGGGTGGCCCATGTGCGCGCCCTCGACCGCCTCGGGGCAGGCCAGCGCGATCCTGCGGGCAGCGGCGACGCTCACCATGGCGGGCTCCTTTCCACGCGGTTCACTCGCAGTTGGACACTTCCACGAGGTTCGAGTCGGGATCGCGGAAGTAGACCGAGCGCAGCGGCCCCGTGGCCCCCGTCTTGGCCACCGGTCCCTCGATGATCGCCACGCCGCAGGCTTCCAGGTGCGCCATCACCTCGGCGAGCGGCACGGAGGTGATGAGGCAGAAGTCGGCCGAGCCCGGCACCGGCCGCTCGGCCTTGGGCTCGAACTCCCGCCCGGCCTGGTGCAGGTTGATCTTCTGGTTGCCGAAGGCCAGGGCCTTGCGGCCGCCGGCGAAGGTGACGGGGTGCATGCCGAGCACCCGCGAGTAGAAGGCGCAGGTGGCCTCCGGGTCGCGGACCGTGAGGACGAAGTGATCGATGCGGTCGATCTTCATGGGTTTCTCCCTTCCGGGATGGGCGCCGACAGGGGGACTATAATTGCATTTTCGAAGACCGCAACAAGCTGCCCGCCGTCCCATGGAAGAGCTGGACTTCACCAAGCCGCAACCGGCCGCCCCGGCCGCGCCCGCTCCCGATCCCTCCCCCGCTCCCGCGCMGGCGTCCGCCARGGTCGCGCCCAGCCGGTTCTACGACCGCGCCATCGCCGAGAAGGTGTTCCAGGCCTGCGGGCGCGCCGAGAAGTTCGCGGCCGGGGCGACGATCTTCGCGCAGGACCAGAAGTCCTCCGGCGGGTTCTTTTCCCTCGGMTCCGCKAGCCGCATGTWTTTCCTGGCCCGGGGGCAGGTCGCGATCCTCGCCGGCGGCCACCCCATCGACTCGCTGGCCGAGGGCGAGGTCTTCGGCGAGGGATCCGTCATCACCGGCGAGGCGCGAAGCGCCGGCGCCGTGGCGAAGACCGAGTGCGCCACCTACTCCATGGACGCGGGCCAGCTGGGCGCGGCCATCTCGCGCATGCCCGAGTTCGCCGTGATGCTGATGAGCGTGATGTACGACCGCGTCCGGTTCGCGACCGCGCGGCTCGCTTCCCGGCGCATCCCCATCGCCGCGCGCAACGGCGAGGCGCCGGTGTTCGACGCGCAGCTGCTCGCGAGCCTGGAGGCGGCGCTGCCGCGCTCCGCCGTCACCCGCTACCGGCAGCAGTCCGTGATCATGCGCGAGGGCCAGTCCGGCGCGTGCATGTACGTGGTCAAGGAGGGCAAGGTGGCCATCGGCGTGCAGAACCGCCTCGTGGCCCTCGTGAACCCCGGCGGCACCTTCGGCGAGATGGCGCTGGTCGACCAGTCGCCGCGCTCGGCGACCGCCATCTCGGAAACCGAGTGCGAGCTGCTCTCCATCGACCGCGCCGCGCTGCTGGCGGCCATCAAGGCCAATCCCGCCTTCGCCTTCGCGATGCTGCGCGACGGCGCCTCGCGCCTGCGCCACCTCACCGCGCAGCTCTCCTGACTGGCCGCGGTGCAGGCACCGTGAGGCGCTACTTGTCCTTCTTGCCCTTGGCCTTGTAGCCGGGCTCGTACTCCGCGCTCTTCACGAAGTAGACCGGCTGACCGCACGCGTGGTAGCGCTGGCAGTGCTTCTTCCAGTTCTTGGCGTGGCCCGGGGGCACGTGCACGTAGATGGGCCGGGCGGGCGGCCCCGGCGGCGGGGCGATGACGATCGGCTTCGCGTAGAGCACGGGCGGGGGCGGCGCGGTGCCGAAGTCCACGCGGCCGTACACGCCGGGAGCGATCTCGCCGGACACGATCACGCGCATGTCGACGTCGGCGGCGCCCGCGAGGAGCGGAGCGGTGCCCATAAGGGCGAGGCAGGTCTTGGCGAGCGTCTTTCGCATCGATGTCTCCTTTGGGCGACGGGATCGTCGCGAGGGCCGCGTCGCGGCCGCCCTACTCTAACGCTTCGATGCGCGTGGCGTTGACGGGACCCGGGCCGCGCCCGTCAATGCGGCTTCGCGCCCGGCTCGTCGCGCTGCCAGGGCCAGCGCCCGCTCACCTCGAGCTCGAGCGTGAAGCTGAGCAGCGTGCGGATCGCGACGATGACGGCCAGCACGCCGAGGTTCTGGAAGGTGGGCTTGATCGCCACGGTGCCGATGATGTCGGCGATGACGAGGAGCTCGAGCCCGAGCAGGATCGCGCGGCCGAGGTCGGCGCGAAGCTCGTGGTAGGCGTCGTGGAAGGTCGTCCGGCGGGAGACGCGGAAGGCGAAGGCCGCGGCCGCGAGAACCGCGCCAAGCAGCAGCACGCTCACGCCCGCCATCTCCACGATGCGCGCCGCGCCGGTGATCAGGAGTTCCTGTTCCATGCGCCGAGCATAGCCCCGTCACGGAAGCGCGGCTTCACCCAGATCAAGGAGCGCGCGCGGCTAGGGCGAGCCGGGGCGATCCCGCGGCACCCGCGCCAGGTGCTCGGCGAGGCTTCCGCCGGCCAGCGGCTTGAGCATCACGCGCATGGTGTTGACCTGGTCGCCGATGCGCACGCCGTCCCGCCGGCGCACCTCCTCGAACCCCATCCGCTCCCAGAAACGCTCCGCGCGCGAGTTGCCGACGGCCACGTTGAGGCGCAGCCACTTCGCGCCGCCGGCGCGGATCCAGCCTTCGAGCGCGTCGTAGTACCTCCCCGCCCGGCCGCTGCCGTGAAGCCGCGTGGCCACGACGAAGAGGCCGACGTGCCACACGCCCGTCGCGAGGAGGTTCCTCACCACGTCGGCCAGCGCCACGATCTCGCCCTCGCCGTCCACGAAGCGCAGGATCCACTTGCCGTCCCAGGGCCAGTCGGCCGGCGGGCGATCCTCGAATTCCTCCCTGGCCTGCGTCGCGCGCGGCCCCTCGCCCGACACGGCCAGGAAATACTCGGGGTTCTCCTCGAAGAAGCGCTGCAGCGCCGGGATGTCCGCCTCCGTCACCTCGAGGGCGCGGAACCCGGGACCCTCGAACAGGGCCGCGCCGTCCATGGCCTCAGTTCGCCGGCAGCCCGCAGGCGACGATGAAGCGCTTGCCGAGCGCGTTCACGACAAGCGCCACGGGCACGCCGATCACCAGCGCCGCGAGCGCCATCGCGCCCGGCGAGACGAAGCTCCAGAGGGAGGCGCTCGCGCCGGAGGCGAGCACGCACGCCCACGCCGCGTCGCTCACGCGCCCGCCGCCGTCCCGGCAAGCGTCCTCCGCCACCAGCACGCACGCGGCCATCGTGGCGAAGAGCCCCGCGAGGAAAGCGAGGGAACGATTGCAGTTGCAGGGCGTGAGGATCATCGCGCGGGCCTTCCGGGTTCCGATGCGTACACGCTGGCAGTCATCGCGGCCCGAACGCGTAGCCGTGGGACCCCGCGACCGCGCCGAGCACGGCCACGAGGCTCAGGGTGAGCAGCACCACGTGCATCGCCTGCGCGAACCGGAACGCGCGCTCGCTGTTCGCGCTGGCCCGCTCGTGGAACCAGCGGTGCAGGACCAGCGGCTCCAGCACGAAGAGCACCATCGTGAAGAGGAACCACACCAGCGTCATGAGGTGGATCCACCAGTACGCGAGGCTCTGGTAGCGGCTCCAGGCGTCCAGGTAGTGCAGCATGTAGARGCCGGTGAGGCCGGTCACGAGCGTCACGATTCTTGCCTGCCAGGCGAACCGTCCTTCGAGGCTCTCGAAGAGCTCGAGCCGGCGAGCCGGGTCCTTGGTCCGTCGAAGCGCGGGCAGGAGGACGGTGGTCACGAAGGCCACGCCACCGATCCACAGCACGACGCCGAGCACGTGCAGCGCGCGCGCCAGGACGAAGAGGTCGGGATCTCGCATGACGGCCCGCCTACGCCATCCACCCGGCGTTCTGCAGGACGGTGCGGTAGCCGTCGGGATCCTCGAAGGTCCGCCCGAACCGCTGCCAGTAGGGATTGAACGATTCCACCTCGCGGAATCCGGCGTCGAGCATGCGCGCGCAGGCCGCCTCCCACACCGCCCGGTCCGGGAGGTAGAGCACGACGAGGTCCTCGGCGGTGGGCTGCGGCCGCACCGGGTGCGCGCGGCAGTGCGTGAACTCGAAGTGGTAGTCGGCCCCGGAGGCGCCCACCATGATGCCGTCGAAGCCCTCGTGGTCGTCGAAGCGGCCGATCTCGCGCAGCCCCAGCCCCTGGCAGTACATGGCCGCCGTGCGCTCGAGGGAGCGGACCGGGCGGGCGATTCGCAGGTGGGCGCGCATCGCGGGTTCCCTAGGCCATCTCGGCGCCGGCCGCGGCGAGGAGCTCGCGCAGGAGCGAGCGATGGCAGCGCGATTCGTCCTCGCAGTAGCAGCCGACGGAGAAGTCGGCGTGGCGCGAGAGGATGGCGAGGAGCTCGATGGCGTGCGCGGCGTCCGGCGCCGCCATCTCCGCGCGGTACTTCCTCGCGAACGCGGCCCATTGCGCCGGCGTCGTGGCCGCCTGCGCGGCCTTCATCGTCTCCAGGCTCGGCGCGAGGTTGGGAAACCACACGTCGTAGTAGTCGCGAGCGGCGAACTCGGCCTTGGGCACGCCGCGCGGCGGCCGGCGCACGGTGCCGATGCGCGTGCCCTCGCCGCGCGCCCTCGGGGTTCCCAGCCTGACGATCCGGACGGCCATGCCTCACCTCCCCCGCGATTCTGCCCGACCCGCGCTCACTTCGGGGCTGCCTGCCCGGCAGGCTTCCGGCGGCCGGCATAGTGCGCGGCGCGCGCTTCGTCGCCCCGGGACCGGTAGAGGATCTCCAGCTCCTCGAAGACGTACGGATCGGGCGCTCCCGCGGCGTCGCACTCGCGTTCGAGCTCGAGCTGCATGGCGATGGCCTCGTCGGTCCTGCCCTGCGCCCTCAGCGTCCACGCGACCATCCACTGGGCGGCCCGGGTGGCCGCGGCGTTGGTTCCCCGGCGGCGGATCTCGAGCGCCCTGTTGAACTCGACGAGCGCCTCGTCGTAACGGCCGAGCTGGTGCAGCGCGTAGCCGATGTTGTTGCGGATGGAGGCCTCCCAGCGCCGGGCATCGGGCTGCGAGGAAGCCACGCAGACGGCGAGCGCCTGCCGCCCCCACTCGAGCTGGTCGGCGGGGGCCGTATCCACGAACGCGAGCATGTGGATGGCGTCGATCGCGAGCGCGTCGAGCTTCGCCTCGCCCGCGAGCCGCCGGGCTCTCTCGAAATGCCCCCGGGCCGTCTCGCGCGACTGCGGCGTCCGCGATTTCGCGGGATGCGTCGCCGAAGCGTAGGTGCGGCCGAGCTCCAGCGCGTGCCGGACCCGGACTTCGGGACCAGAGGAGGCAAGCGCCGGCGCGATGGCGTCGAGCTCGGCGCGGGCGCGATCGAAATCCCCGCGCAGGCCCCAGGTTCGCGCGATCTGGGTGCGCAGGATCAGCACCTCGTCGCCCGAGGCGGTCTCGATCGCCTGGCGGAACCGCAGCTCGCTCGCCTCGGGCCTCGCGAAGTCCCAGAGCGCGGCGACGTCCATCGTCTCAGGCCTCGCGAACCATGAGCAGCTCGTCGGGCTCGACGCCCAGCGCCGCGTGCAGCTCGGGCGCGCCCGGCGCGAAGCCCAGCCGCTCGAGCAGGCGCAGCGAGCGGCGGTTGGTCGCCTTGAGCACCGCCGTGAGCCGGCGTACGCCGTAGGTCGCCACGAGCTCCGCGATCATCGCCCGCACCGCCTCCTGCGCGAGCCCCTGGCCCCAGTGGCGGCTGGCGAGCTCGTAGGCGATCGCGGCCCGCTCATCCGGGTACACCGTGGCCTGCACGTAGCCGGCGAGCTGCGACGAGGAAAGGCGCAGCACCCAGTTCAGCCACCACTCGCGGCCGTCGGGCGAGCGGCGCGACTCGAGCCTGCGGTAGCGCTCTCGCAGCCACTCCACGGAGGCCGGCGGCTCGTTCTCGTGCTCGTAGATGGCGGGGTCGGCGAGCACGACGAACATCTCGTCGGCGTGGGCGGCGACCTGGGGCTCGAGCGCGACGCGCGCGGTCGCGATCGTCCGCATGGCTAGAGCTGCGCGATCCACTGCTTGAGGATGGCGGTGAACGCCTTCCTGGCGGCCTCGATGTCCTCGAGGCTCGCGAACGTGGCCACGCAGCGGTCCTTCGCCGCCCACTTGAGGAGCCGCGCCGGGTCGTCCACCTTCATCGTCGCGCTGTTGGATTTCGCCTTCGCCCCGGTGTGCAGGACGACCTGCACCTTGTCGGGCGGGAAGATCTTGAGCGTSGCGAAATGGTCCGCGATGTAGAAGCTGGGCGCGTTCCACTTCACGCCTTCCCGGATGCGCTTGTCCGCGGCACGGACGAGCTTGCGCAGCGCCTCGATCTCCGCCTTCCGGGGATGATCGAGGGCTGCCATGAAAGCGTCCGCGTCGCCTTCGTCCTTGCCCTTGCCTGCACTCGCCATGGTCGCCTCCCGTCAGTCCGGGCTTCCGCCCCGCCAGTCGCTGGCGAGGAGGCCGTAGAAGTCGGTATCGTAAGCCTCGCCGCGGCTCACCCAGCGCTCGCGGAGCCTGCCCTCCCGGGTGAACCCCAAGCTGCGCAGAATCGCGCCGGAGGCGACGTTCGCGGGATTCACTTCCGCCTCGATGCGCCGGATGCCCAGGGCCGAGAACGCGTGTCCGCACACGGCGACCAGCGCCTCCCGCATGAGGCCCTGCCGCCAGTGCTTGCGGCCGAGGACGTAGCCCAGCTCCAGGCGCGAGCTTCCCTCGTCGAACCGGAATAGGAGGACCGTGCCGATGACCTTCCCGTCGGCGGTGCCGACCACGACGAGCTGCTGCCCCGTGCCGGTGGAGGCGAGCGCGTTCATGCGATCGAGCCAGGCGGCGCCGTCGTCCACCGTCTTCCACGTGGGATACGGAAGGAAGCGCGTCACCTCCGGGTCGCCGTTCACCTCGAGGAGGTCGGGCAGGTCGTCGCGGTGCACGGGACGCAGCACGAGGCGCGGCGTGACGAGGGGGGAGGCGATCTCGAGAGGCATCTAGCGGA